>NZ_CAWQOY010000115.1:0-52620 GCF_963896525.1 Nodularia sp. LEGE 04288 | reverse complement strand
GCTCCCCGCTCCCCTGCCTCTTCTCCCCTGCTTCTTCGGTTAATCTGGTCTCAAGTCGTCAGATAATTCGACAATTCCCCTAGACCCATCCATTCGTACACGTTGCCCATCCTGTAATATCCAGGTGGCATTGTGAACATCCATAATCGCGGGAATACCGTACTCACGGGCGATGATTGCACCGTGGGAAAGTCGTCCACCAGCCTCAGCAATTAAGCCGCCAGCCCTGACTAACAGAGGGGCCCAACCGGAATCTGTGTAAGGTACTACCAAGATTGTCTCGCGGTTGATTTCTGGTAAATCTTCTAAGTTGCGGACTACCTTGATTCGTCCTTCGGCTTGGCCGTGGCTGGCGGGAATACCCTGTAATATGTGGTCTGAGTAAAGAGGCGAGGGGGGTAGGGGATGGGGTGGTGTATGGCCGTAAACTAAAAGGGGGATTTGATTAAACTGGCTATCTTGGTCAAATAGCGATCGCCTGAATTGTACAATCTCAGATAAATGTTTCCTAAGTTGAAAATCATCCTCCGCTACTAACCGCCGCACCTCATTCAATTCTAGAAAAAAGATATCCCCAGTTTCCTGGAGTAAGCCGGATTTTAACCAAATTTGCTCTAAAGCGACAAATCGCCACCGCAGTTCAGCCAATAGTCGAGAATACAGTTCAGTAACTCGTCCTTTAATATCTACCCGTTGCTGTACTACCCCTCGTTTGCGCTTGGCTGATAACACCCGCTTGATGGAATCTCCACCATGTGTCTCTGGTGGATTTTGCAACAACTGTACAAACAACTGCTTGATGGGTTGGGGGTTTTCCTTCCAGGTAGGAACAGCAATATTTGTCCCCACATCACTTAAATAACCGTAATCTTCCAGCAGTTCGTTAAATTCATAGAGAATTTTATCTCCTTCTGGAGTTCTTGCCAATTGTTCAAATACTTGATCCGGTTCACACGCAGGTAATACCTGTTTCGCATCTGCGGCTAAAGCCGTTAGCGATCGCAATGCTGATACTTCTGGGGCTAAACTGTTATCAATTTCCCCATCTTTGACCCGAAAAATTGCCTGTCTCAAAGCTGCACTCAAGGGCGCTAAAATGCTGTAATAAGTGCCACTGCGGAGCAATACCAGAATCAAATCTATTCTTTCTAATAGCTGGGGCGCTGTCAGTTCTTCTATAGATTCATGGGCTAATTGTGACAAACCAGGAATAAACTTTTGACTATAATCCCGCTTAAAGTCTTTTTCTAAGCTGAGTTCTCGCTTCAGCAACCGCATTAATCCTGGCAAATTCTCCAAAGTTGTCTTTAACGGCGGTTTGCTCATCTTAGCGCCTCTGGTTAAAAATTCCAGACTTTCCGGTGGTAAGCCCATCCGCAGAAAAATCTGTCCTAAGAGGGATGCATTAAAATAAGCTCTGGAATAATGCAGTGTGGCAGTTTCGGTAAAATCCAACCCCAAGGCGCGATCGCCTAAAACCAAAGTAAAAATATCTCCCCAAACGCCACAAGTCAAGGGGCGATTAATTGACCAAGTTAAGGGTTGAATTACCCCAGGAATGACTTCGGCGGCGATTTTCCTAGTCCAGATCGGTAACAGGGTCGTAATGGGTCGAGATTGCAAAACCCAGAGATTTTGACTGTCATAAGTCCACTCAATATCTTGGGGTAAGCCGTTATACTGTTTTTCTAGTCGCCGGACTAAGTATACTACTTGTTTAATTAATGATTGTGGTACTTGGCCGCTACCTTCCAATTGCACAGAGGAAATATTTTCTGTTTCTACCACAAAGGCGCGATATTGTTCTGGTGTAACTTTGCCGGAAACAACTTGAGTCGGGCTACCTGGTAATGCTTCAATGACAATTGCATCCCCTTGTTGGGTAATGGGGTCACGACTGAAAGCTACGCCAGAATAGACACTCTGGATTTGTTGTTGTACCAGTACACCCATTGCGGTATCTGGTAAACCGCGATCGCGACGATACTGCACAGCCGGGGGATGATTGTAAGAAGCTTGGACTTCAGCGATCGCCGCTTGTAATTGCTGTTTGCTGCTAACATTCAAAATTGTGGTGTACTGTCCAGCCGCCGAAGCTTGTTCGGAGTCTTCCCCAATAGCCGAAGAACGCACGACTAAAGGAGATAAATCAGAAGGCTGAAGCATGGCTATCAACTCTTCGGGATCATCCATTGGGGAAATCACCCATCCTTTCGGCACTGGATAGCCCCAGCGCTTAATTTGAGATAATGTCGCGGCTTTTTCTCCGACTACGGCAGGATCTAACTCGTCATCTAAGGTCAGAAGCGAGCGATTACCGCGTAAATAGGCAAAAGTTGCTTGGGAATCTGTATCCGCCTCTTCCACTGGAAGATTCAAATCATCGGGAATTTTTGTGTAAATCCACCCCAATACTCCAGCTAGGACAATAGCCGCCATGATTTTGGGGAAATTGCCCACATTCAGAAGTAACACAAACAAGGGAAATACAAATAAAACTCCGAATTTTACCAGTTGCCGAGATTGCAGCAGTGAAAAACTGATAATTGCCAACAAACCTGTAAATATTGCCACCAGGGGGTCGTGGACGATAAAGCCCCAAACGACATTGGTTGTACCTGCCCCTCTGCCTACCCCATATCTACCTAATACTAAGGCAATCAAGGCAATTAATTCCCAAAACGATCCTTCGGGAAAAAACAACCGAGACAGCAATACTGCCCCAATTCCTTTGATCGCTTCTGACAACACCGCCAGAATCCCTACCCATGTGCCGCCATGATAAAAAGCGGCGGAAACACTGATGTTTTTCGTGCCGATTTGTGATAATTGCCTGCCTTTGAGGGCGTAGGTAATCCCAGCAATAATTGGTAACGCGCCCAAGACTGGACAGGCAATTAAAATAACTAAGACACCCCAAAGTTCAATCATTGTGAATTTTAGATTTTAGATTTATTTTCCCTCTAAAACCTCAAATCTGAACTTCTGAAATTTTTGTGAAATTTTTTGATGGTGGTGAGGATGCTTTGGTTGATGGACACTTGGCTGCGGTGCAAACCGTGGTTGCAAGTGTCCCTTCAGTAATTCTCAGTTTAGCGCATAGGCAGCTTGCAACGCCCAAATAATCAAGGCAGCAATCGATCCCAATAGCAGCACAGTAGAGATGGTGACTACTTTGGGGGAATCTGCACCCTTAAATTTCATAATTCCGCGATTTAAATCGGACATAGCTTGTAAACCTCCTACAGTGCTAATTTGTCCGTTTTGATTGTAGTCTTTCTATTTGCTGATCAAGCTAAATTACAGATAATATTTTGTTTAAGCTTTGCAACAATTACGGTCTTGCACTCTCACAGAGGCAATTATGGGCTAAATCACCTATAGCTCACGTTGCTATATCAACCCAGTATAGTAATTCTCATTCCAGTGAGGTACAAGCAGTAATAATTAAACGCAGATGGACGCAGATAAACGCAGATAATTTTGTACTTTATTAGACTAGGAAATGCTATATGAACTACCACAATCGGTAAAATCTTCGCTCTGAGCGCTGACAGTTCTCAATATTTGAAATACTTGGTATGATGGTAGGTAAAAGGCTACTCAAATTCCTAACTCATGACGGAATTACTCCAGCGCGTAATTGCGGAAATTCAAAAATTACCAGAAGAAGAACAAAATGCGATCGCTACCCGTCTTTTAGATGAACTTAAAGATGAGCAGGGGTGGAAAATTCGTTTTCAAGCTACAACAGCTAATCAATGGGATAATCTAGCTGATATGGTACGTCAGGAAATAGCATCTGGTGAGGTTACTCCTCTTGATGAGGTTTTTCCCCCTTCGCTATGAAGTCAAGTGTAACAAAGACATTTCGCCAGCAATTTGCTCAAATTCCCCTATCAGTTCAAGAACAAGCTACCAAAGTATACTCTCTGTGGCGTTCAGACCCTTATCATCACAGTCTTCAGTTTAAACGAGTGAGTCAACGTCAACCAATATACTCCGCTCGTGTGGGAATTAACTATCGCGTTCTGGGATTACTAGAGGAAAATCATATCTACTGGTTTTGGATTGGTACTCATGCCGAGTATGACAAGTTGCTTCAACGATTGTAAATAGCCTGACGGCATCTTCCACACGTCAGTAGGTAGGAACCGATTAAACTATGATAAAAGTTTGATCGGAGGGTGTTTACTGGTGAAGTTAGCACTAATTATAATTTTGGCGGCTGTAGGGTTATGTGTGGTGTTGGAGGTGGGATTGCGATCGCTGTTTGGTTTTGGTAATCCACTGATTTATATTACTGATCCGCAAATTGGTTATTTATTAGCCCCAAATCAACGCACTCGCCGCTATGGTAATCGCATTGCAATTAATCAGTATTCTATGCGAAGCGCACCGATTGAAAAGATACCCGCACCTTCTACTCTCCGGGTGCTAATTATTGGTGATTCTATTGCTAATGGTGGCTGGTGGACAGACCAAGATCATACAATATCCAGCCTGCTCACCCGTTCTTTAAAATCATTAAATATTAGTAATTTTCAGGATATAGAAGTATTAAATGCTTCAGCTAACTCTTGGAGTCCTAGAAACGAATTAGCCTATTTACAAAGATTTGGTAACTTTAACGCCCAAGTAGTCGTGTTATTAATTAATACCGATGATTTATTTGGGACTGCACCGACTTCTTTACCAGTGGGACGCGATCGCAATTACCCAGACAAAAAACCTCCCCTTGCATTGGCGGAAGTATGGCAACGGTATAGAATCAAACCAAAACCCATCCCCGAAATCAAAGCGGTGCAGAAAGAAACGGGGGATATAGTCGGGATTAATTTAGAGGCCATTAGCCAAATCCAAGCATTGTCTCGTGAAAACAATAGCGAATTTTTGCTGCTGATGACTCCCTTATTACGAGAAATTGGGGAACCAGGCCCCCGTGACTACGAAATTAAAACCCGTCAAAGACTGATTGAATTTACCCAATCGCAGCAAATTACCTATATAGATTTTTTACCGTTACTCAACGCACACCCAGATGCAAAAGCCTTGTATCAAGATCATATCCACTTCAACTTCCAAGGTAATCAGTTTCTTAGTCAAGTCATCGAGCGATCGCTTTTAGCAAAACTGAATGCTGAGACAAGATAAATCTAGTCTGTATAAGAAACTGTTGAGTGCGAAACAGGGTAAGTATTATTCCTTAAACCCCACTCCCCACTCCCTACTCCCGATTAAAGAGCATTCATAAACTGCTGAACCTTTTGCAAGAGTGGCTGAGATTCGATGGCTTTCGCTAAATCTTGAGCATTCTGGTAGTAAGACAGCGCTAACTTTTTGCGTTTGGTCTGAGCGTAACAGTTACCCATATTCAGCAGCGTGGAAATTTCACCCAGACAATCACCAATTTGTTGATAAATCGCGATCGCTTCCTGGTAATATTTCATCGCCTGACGGTGATTAGCCAACATATTGTAGGTAAAACCAATATTTTGTAGAGTTGTTCCTTCACCAGCGCGATCATTTATTGCCCGACGTGTCCACAAAACTTGATAGTAAAGTAACAGTGCTTTTTTAGGTTCTCCCAAATCACCATAGACAGAAGCAATATTATTTAAGGTAGTAGCTTCGCCCATGACATTCTTGACAGCGCGTTGAATTGGCAGCGCTGCTTGCAAAAATTGTAAAGCTTGCTCATACTTGCCTAAAGTGCTGTAAGCATAACCAATACCATTGAGGGTAGTGGCTTCACCAGAAAAATCGCCTAGTGTGCGACGCATCGCCAAAATTTGGTACTGTAGCAACAGCGATCGCTTGGGTTTGCCCAACTTGCTATAAATTAGTGCAACATCATTGAGAGTAGAAACTTCGCCGGGAATATCTTGCAAATCTCGGAAGATTCGTAATGCTTGATCAAAATACTCCAACGCTCGCGTCAAACGCCCCAAACGGCTGTAGGTAGAACCGAGATTGCTAAGTGCGATCGCCTCGGCTCGCCTGTTACCAAGTTCTGTAGCTACCAAACGGGCTTGCTGAAAACACTCTAACGCTTGTAGCGGTTGGCAACAACTCAGATGAGCCAAACCAATATCATTCAATGTATGGCCTTCTCTGGCTCGGTCTGGAATTGCTCTGGCTAACTGTAAATTTTCACTGGCAAAACTGAGATATTCTTGAAACTGCCCCTGTTTGTAGTAGCGGCTGGCTTCGTTACGGCGTTGTTCCCACTCTTGGACTTGATTAAAAGCTTGCGTCATCTGACCCCGGTTACACTCTGCGATGAATTGGCAAGTGATTTTTGGGAATGAACCCCTTGGAGGTTTCCCAAGTTTGAGTTAATTGTTATATTCTACCTTTAGAGATAAAAAATAAATAGAGTTTCAATAAAAAAATATATCTATAGGTACAAGACAGATGACCGTTGATACTTAATTGAAGCAATAGTAGAGAGCTGGCATACAACGTCTCTACATTCTTTCTGGGAAATATCTGATAAAAAGACGCGTAAATACAGACTTATTAATATTTATCTGTGTTTACCTGTGTTTATCTGTGGTTAATTACTTCTGACGAATCCAGAGAGCTAACCCACCCCCACGACCACGAGCCGCAATCAAATCTTCTGTCACTAAAAAGAAAGCAAAAAACGGTAGTTTAGCTATAGACTTGTCATAGAAATCCTCAGATTGAGCCTGACCAGAGCGCATCGGCTGGTTGTAGACCATACGACCAAACAGACACAAAAGCAGATAGTTAAAGTCAAACGCCAATAAATTTTTCTTGCCTAAATATTGTGCTGGTCCAGTAAGCTGCAACAACACCGGGCCTAATTGCACCTGATTACCAATTTCGCCTTTGGTTGAATCCTGGTCTAAAGTAGCACTAAAAGAAAGCTGGACAGCGACAAATTTTGGCACATACAAACCCTTCCCTAAGATAATTCCACCACGTTTGCGCGCTTTTTTCGTGCCAGTAGCAAAGCAAAGTTGCCATTTGCCCAGAAGCGATTCCAAGGGATAAGTCAGCCGTTCCTGTTTGGCAGCTTTCTCAGCTTCTAATAACGCATTTACAACTGTTTCAGCAGTAGGACGTGCGCCCCCTTGTCCGCGATATGCAGCCACTGCTTGAGATAGGGTGGATGTGAAATCAGCCATTTAGTATATTTCTATGAAGTATTTTTTAAATAGCTTGAGATTATAGCACAATAGAGGAACAAGTTTTATAAAAATCTCGGTTGCTGGTAACTCAACAAAATTGTCTTTGGTGTGGTTTGGGTAGAGTGCAAAACTGATAACTCAACTTGCTGACCTGTAGACATTGCGAGGTGACAATATGGATGCTCACAAAATCCTGAAACTTTATGCAGCAGGAGAACGCACATTTAATCGCGCCAATTTACATCAAATAAATCTTTGCGCTGCTAACTTAAGTGGTGCTAATTTTACTGAAGCTGACTTAAGTGGTGCTAACCTCAGCCAAGCTAATTTAAGTGGATGTAACTTTAGTCGGGCAAATCTGACTGATGCTGACCTGAGTGGTGCAAACTTGAACCGTGCAAACTTGAGCGAAGTCAACTTAATTGGTGCTGACCTGATTCGGGTTAACCTAGAGGAGACTAATTTAAGTCGTGCAGATTTGCGGAGTGCAAATTTAGAAATTGCCAGCCTGATAGGTGCAAACCTGAGTGAAGCGGAAATGAGTGGGGCAAATTTAAGAAACGCTAATCTCAGAAAGACTAATTTAATTGCTTGCAATATCAATGAAGCCGAACTCAGTGGCGCAGACTTAGCAGGAGCAATCATTATTGAGCAAGAGAAAACTGAAGGAATATTGCATATAGGAATATCTCATAAATGGGTTACTTGGGCTGGGAGTTATTCCTAATTCTTAGAAATGCAGATTTCATCAAAGAACCTCACCCCCAACCCCTCTCCTTACGAAGGCTATCGTGTACACACAAGTCCTTCCTGTCTGCGTTTGAGCCTGTTTTGCCCCCTAAATCCCCCAAGTTTGGGGGACTTTGAAAATTCTTGTTCCCCCATAATTGGGGGTTAGGGGGCGATTCGATCACTTGTGTGTACACCGTAGCCTTACGAAGGAGAGGGGAGATTTTCACACAAGTTCCAGAAGGGGTGAGGTTAAAAACTGGATTTGTACGTTATTAAAAAAACGCAGCAGGGAAACAACAGACGTTTTTTCCCTTTTGAGCCATCTTAATAAACTAAAGGTGCTATACCGCGCATCTGACGCAAAGCATTTATACACTGTGGACAGTCACAATTAAATAAATTAACGGCCATATCGCTTTCCTCAATATTAAAGGCTAGCATGGTATCTTCATTTTCACCTGCAAACTCAACTGTAGGTTGATCTTTAGGGATTTGAGCTAATACGGAAGCTCTAGCACACACGGGCTTCCATATATGTTGATTCTGGACACAAATTAGTTTATCTGCATTGTTTGCTTGGGCTTCGGCCGCTTGTGCTTGGTTAGCCATTGCTCCCATAGAAAGGATAGAACTAACTAGCATGGGAGTGGAAAGCAAACTAAGTATAGTTTTTTTGTTCATGAGGTTTCCTTTTTAAACAATCCTGATTGCCCAGATTATCCGATTACATCTTACGATTCAAGCAAATATCGATCAGGAATGCCAGCGAGTTGTACCATTTGATTGATCAATTAAAGTCATGCCAAGTTCCTGCAATTCATTGCGAATGCGATCGCTTTCCCTGAAATTCTTGGATTGACGCACTGTTTGACGCTGCTGAATCAAAATTTGAATCTCTTCGTCAGTCAACTTGCTAGCGGTGATACTGGGGGCTTCTGGTTGAGCTTCCAGTCCCAAAACCTGAGCTAAATTCACCAGAGTTTGCCATTGCTGCTGAATTTGTTCTGGAGGACTGTCTGTTTTGCCTTCGTGAGTCAACAAATTACTTTGACGGCGTAATTCCTTCGCCAGTTCAAATACAACCGCTAATGCCCCAGGCGTGTTAAAGTCATCATCCATCGCCCCTTGAAAACTTTCGATGTAAGGATTATTCTCACGGACTACTCCCTACTACCCACCATCGGGTCAATCTGAATTTTAACATTAGTGCTTGAGATCAATTTAGTTCACACTCATGCAACACTAAAAAATTTTAGTATATTTTATAACTTATAGTTAATTTGTAATTTCTAGTTTATTTATTAAAGTAGAGACAAGAATTTTCCTATCTCTACACCTAAATCATGAGCTAGATAGAATTAGCTCTATGAAAACGATTTAATGAAAGTTAGCATTGTGGCGGATCAAATTCATAAATTCGTCACGAGTTTTGGAATCTTCCGCAAAAACTCCACGCATGGCACTACTAAGAGTCCAAGAACCGGGTTTTTGCACACCGCGCATGACCATACACATATGAGTTGCTTCCACAACTACTGCGACACCTTGGGGTTTGAGCAAATTTTGTAATGCGTCAGCAATTTGGCTGGTGAGACGTTCTTGGACTTGTAAACGTCGTCCATACATTTCACAAATGCGGGCGATTTTAGATAAACCGATGACTTTACCGTTGGGAATGTAGGCAACATGAGCGCGGCCAATAATTGGCAGGATATGATGCTCACAGGAACTGAAAATATCGATGTCCCGAACCAACACCATTTCATTGGCATCTTCTGTGAATACTGCTCCATTTAGCAGTTCATCCAAAGATTCAGTGTATCCCTTTGTGAGAAATTGCAAGGCTTTCATGACTCTTTTGGGAGTGTCTTTGAGTCCTTCGCGGTCTGGATCTTCTCCTAATCCAATCAACAGAGTCCGCACAGCCTGCATCATTTCTGCTTCTGTTACTTTTGGCTGCTTTTGAGCAGTTAAAGACGATAGTACCTGATCGGCAGAAGTTAGATCGGGACGAATCGATAAAGTCATTTTTTGAGTTTTGTACGAATGTTTTGATGAATTAGTCAGTTGTGAGATTTCGGTGGTAATGACCGCTGACTACCTCTGACTAATGAATGAGTGTAACATAACTTTACACGTTCTCATCATACCAAACATTTATGCAAATGCGAGTGAATTTCGCTGCTTTTTAAGTTTCTGCCAATAACAACTAGCTGATTTTTTGGTTGAGAACACCAATCATCGGCGTGTAAATTATAACGTGATCCGCTAAGTTGAAAGATATGACGTAGATCACTGTCATTAAACCAAAGTATGCATTTCGCACGAAATACACCGGCTGGCATTTCTTCTGTGAGGAAGGCTTCAAACTTGTTAACATCAAAAGGGCGATCGCTTTGGAAGGAAATCGATATAAAGCCATCATTATCTAAGTGGTCAGAGTGATGGTGATGATGTTCGTGATCATGATGGTGTTCATGCTCCTTGTGGGCATCCGCCTCGGCAATAGAGATATACTCTTGCTGGGGTGTTAGCTGCGTGTCCAAAATCAATGGTAACGGAACTTCCCCATATTGAGTGTGCAGAATCTTCGCACCCACTTTCATCTCATGGATGTAAGTTTCAACTTCTTTGATTTTTTCTGGAGTAGCAAGATCAACTTTATTCAGGAGAATTATATCTCCATAAGTGATCTGTTTTAAAGCCGATTCACTTTGAAAATGTTCTGCATCAAAAGCTTCTACATCTACCAAAGTAATAATAGAATCAAGGTTTGTTAAATCTCTGAGTTCTGTACCTAAAAATGTTAAGATAATTGGTAAAGGGTCAGCCACTCCAGTGGTTTCTATAACGAAATAATCAATGCGGTCTTCTCTTTCTAAGATACGATAAACAGCATCAACTAAGCCATCATTAATAGTACAACAAATACAACCATTGCTGAGTTCCATCATGTCTTGGTCTACAGAAACCAGCAATTGGCTATCTATATTAATATCGCCAAACTCATTGACTAGAACAGCAACCTTTAAATTTTCCTTGTTTTTGAGAATTTGATTGAGAAGAGTAGTTTTACCACTTCCTAAAAACCCAGTAATCAAAGTAACCGGCATTCCCCGTTTAGGAATCTCCGATGTGATGTTGGTTGCTAATGGTGTAAGAGTAGTCATATTACTTCTAATGGTAAAATTTTAGACCTTGCTGCCAGCCATATTACTGGTACAAATTCCCCTGGGACTGGATAACAGAACTAACCATAACGATAAAATAATGAGAATCGTTATCATCTTAGCGCAAAAAAAACCAATTGCCAAAAATACCTTTCCTCTTCCTCTCCCCTCCGCGCCTCTGCGTCTCTGCGTGACACTAATTCCTTACAAATCTGCATCCTTCAGCGATCGCCTAGCCAACTTAGTGTAAGTTTTAACAGTAGCCACAGGCATTTCCAAATCTTCAGCTATCAGCCTTAAAGACTCGCCCATTTCGCGCCGTGCCAAAATTGTAGCCCAGGTAGCGGCTATTTTATCAGTGCGATCGCCTCCAGAGCGTTTGCGTTGAGCCGTAAAAATAGCAGTTAACTCCTCAATGCGTTCTCCCAGGAGATTTGTGAGTAACTGCGTGGGAGTGCTGGCTTCTGGTTCCACCCAACTTAGAGAAGTTTGTCCTAAACCAAAAGTGGTTTTGTGTCCCGTTCCACAGTAGGGGGCGAGTTTTACCAAAGCATAAAACAACTGGGTAAACTCAGTATTAGCCAAAGCAGCTTTACTTAACCCGCAGGAAATCGCCCCAGTAAAGCCGGTCACAGAACCTCGTTTACCAGCAGCGACCTTCACAGATTCCAAGCGGTGTTGATGAATAATCACACTTTCGTCAATCCAATCGAGAAAATCGGCTTGTGATATGGGGATTTGGGAAAAGTCATTCCAGCGCCGCAGGTAGCTATGGAAGAGATTAACAGGTACTGGGAGGGGGAAATGATGACCTTTGCGGCGAAAGCTGGTAGGTGAGATGAAGCTGAGATTGACCTGAGAGTATTTTGCTGGTGGTTGTAATAGTTGGGCGTAGGTGGTGGGAGGATGAGCGATTCTCACCTGTTTTATCTGTAGAGTAGCATCTCTTAATTTTAGAGTTTCTGGCAATTGGGTTAACCATAGTTGGAGAAACTCAGCCACTTTTGCAGATAAAGCGTTGACTTGCCAGTGTAAAATTTGGTTAGCTTCTAGTTGTAATTGTTTACCGGTGGGAAAAAGTTGACTTTCTAGGGCTGAGATATTGAAAGGTTTTTCTGACTCGCCATCATGGAGATAGGCGGAAAGGTCTGGGTCAAGTTGTCGCACTTGGTCAAGAAACCAAGCATGGAGGGCGATGGTGTATTGGGAGTAGAGGGAACTGGTGGTAAGTGCTTCGAGGTCAAATTCTAATCCCACCAATTCGGTATTATCTGCCCATGTGGGAAGTGTTGCGGTAGGTGATGATTTGGGCTTCTGTTGACGATTGGTAGGTTTAGCTGTTCTGACCATTACCGAGTTTTATGCAGGTGTTGTTGAGTATTTTACTCTGTTTCCGTCCCCTTGCGGGGAATATATAAGCGGAAAGGAGAAAGCCCGGCGCAAGAGAGAGAAAGCTATTGCGTTTCCATCCCCTTGCGGGGAATATATAAGTGGAAAGGCAGACGGGAGCAATCGCTCGACTAGAGAAGCAAATGTTTCCATCCCCTTGCGGGGAATATATAAGCGGAAAGCTTCTAATACAGAGTTTATTCAATGTAACTGGATAAAGAGTTTCCATCCCCTGGCGGGGAATATTTTAGCGGAAAGGAATGCAAAGGTAAGGACTTCTGGATAGCTGCAAAGTTTCCATCCCCTTGCGGGGAATATTTTAGCGGAAAGTTCTTCGGGAAGGCAATTACTAACAACGGTGACGCTGAGTTTCCATCCCCTTACGGGGAATATATAAGCGGAAAGTGGGTAGAGTATAAGGGCTACCAAGACAATAACTTGTTTCCATCCCCTTGCGGGGAATATTTTAGCGGAAAGCCCCGCAGGTCAACATGGGAAGGACTGTTATCATCAACGGTTTCCATCCCCTTGCGGGGAATATATCAGCGAAAAGTCAAATGCTTAATTGACTCAGAGTCACATCCACAAATGTTTCCATCCCCTTGCGGGGAATATATAAGCAAAAAGTATTTTCTGACCAATAAATAAACCTGAAACACTGCTAACAGAAACAGTGGAAACCCTATAACTATTGAATTATCAAGGTTCTGGCGATTTGGCGAACCCCCCAGGGTTTTTGACCTCACTATAGGTCTGCCAAAAATCAAGCTAATAAAAATCATAAACCGATTATTTGAGCTTGTCCAGTATTTAATCAAACATCACAGCCCAGACATTTCCATACAGCTTGGGGGTAGGATGCGATGAATTTACTCAACACCATCCTGGTTTAATTCCTGCTGAAACTCAGCAATTGATGCTGTGGTGACAGCTTTTTCCAATAGCTGATTCAGCGATTCAATATCATATAACTTATTGAGTTGTTCCACTAATTCAGGAGGAACATCTTGAAATCGCAGTTTAAGTATCTTAGCTATAGACTGCTGGATGCCTTCAGCTATACCTATGCGTTCTATGCTTGTTATGTATCTCATCTCTTTTTCAGCCTCAAAACGCTTCAATTCAGTTTTGAAATTCAAGTCCAAATCCGGTGGTAAAGTCATTAATCTGTCCAGCAACCGGAATAGCTGAGAGATTTTATCTCTACTATAGCCTAACTCATACATTCGTTTAATCAGGCTCAACTTCCAGCGCAATCGACCTGTTAAATCTTGAGTTGTGGCTTGTGTCCGCAGGTGCGCCATCACCAGTACAGCAAAAGGACTTTCACTTTGTTCTAATTCTAACCAACGGGCTTCATAGTCCAGTAGTTTGACGATGGGAAATTGCAGACTCAGCCGACATCCCCAGCGTCCATAACTGTATTCTTGCGGTCTCCAACTTGGTTGATTATCCCCCAAAATGGCCAAGCTCACCACTTCCTGATTATAACGGTCAAAAATTCGGTAATGGTAAGAAAACATCCGTTGGGCAAAGTTGGGATCAACTTGACTTTGAATTTCCAAATGTACCAACAGCCAGGTTTCCTTTCCATCATTCAGCCAAACTTTAATCAGCTTATCGACGACTTGCTTACCAACTTCAGATTCTCTCATCAATTGCTGAAGTTCTTTGTCAAGAAACTCATAGCCTCGCGTCCAGTCAATTTCTGCTTGAATTTCTGGAAAAAAGAATGCTAGAAACGCTTCAAAATATTGTTCTACACCTTCCTTCCAAGCACCATCATAGTCGGCTCGTACTTCACTCACAGTTATTTCTAGTCAAAATAGCAAAAATATCATAACTCCTTTTTTGTTCTCAGATTTTGAACAAGCGCAGGCGGGTAACTCTGTGGCGAACCCCCCAAGGTTTTTGACTTCACTAGATGTCTGCCAAAAATCCTAAACCAATGATTTGAGCTTGTCCAGTATTTGATCAAACATCACAGCCGAGACATTTCTATACACCTTGGGGGTAGGGTGCGATGACTGTAATCATCATAGCTAATGAATGCGATGCCTACGGCGGCAAGCTACGCGCTCACATCAGCATCCAGCCCATTGGAATTAGCCTCTTCTAGCACCCGTGTATGATGTAGCTATTGATGGAAAAACACAGCAGCAATGACTACCTACAACGTCGAATTCAAAGACGGGATATTACGAGTGAGATTTGGCGAACCTGCTCAAAACGATCAAATTGTCAAAGATGCAGCCGCGCGACTTGAGGAAATGACCACATCGGGAGAACTCACAGGAGGACAACTGCTAAAGATTAACGGGCCGATTTCTATACCTGTAGCCTTTGTTTTAGCTCATAAACTTAGTCATATTTACGGTGCTATTGGTTTCTTTGACCCTAAAATAGGCAAGTATGTAATTTCTATTACACACAACCCAGCATATAAACTAGGTGATTTAATTGATTGATAGCGTTTTGCTGGCGCTAAAAAAACCGAATATATACGCAAATTGCCAGAATTTCGGCAAAAGTTTAATATACCTATCATTGTAAAATTTGATAGTGAGTTATCTACTCAAGAAGATATGATTTATACTGTATTACCGTTTTAAACTAGTGATATTGATGACTTTGCAAGAGACGAGGATATTTCTAGTCGTCCCATAGTTCAGAACTTGGGCGCGGTTGTAGGTGGGGTTGTAGAAGAACGATTAACACAAGGGCGCTGAGTATTCCAGTTCAGATAGAATTTGCAGTTTCAGTAATAACAAGATTTTATGGTAACAAGTTCTGAAAAGGTTGCATTACAAGTTGTTCAACAGGCGATTTCAGCTTTGGCTAAATGGGCTAATTTTGCTCATCCTCCTCTAGATAATCATGAGTTTTCAGAAGTTACTAGAGCAAAGACAATATTAGATTGGACACCAGAGACAAAAGTTGGAATATTAAGCTTAGTATTTGACAGCGTAAACTTACCTAATAAACCTCCGAAAGAAACAACACAACATTATCATCCACTCCAAGTAATTGACAATGACGATAAAAAATATCCTGATATTCCTTATCCCTTAAATTCCGCACCTACTTCAGAACAACAGCAAGCCTATAAAGCAGAGATTAATAACGCACTTTCAAAATATCTCAAAGATAACTGGGAAAACCTCTCGTTATTGATGCTGATATTAGAAAAATTTGGCTCATGTCTGAGTTTTGGCGAAGCGGATGTAGCCTTGGTAGACATAGCCAGAACCACAGCAGCAGTCGCAGTTGCTTTATTGAACAATCCTACTAAAGAAATTAGTTTAATTGCGGGTGATTTATCCGGGATTCAAAAATTCATATATAGCATTTCCTCAGAAGGGGCGCTGAAGTCATTAAGGGCGAGAAGTTTTTATTTGGAATTAGTTACAGAAGAAGTCGTACAACAATTATTAGAGCAACTTAATTTACCCAGGACAAATATAATTTATGCAGGTGGTGGTAACTTGTATATTTTGGCATCTGGAACCGTAGAAAATGAAAATATTGTCCAAAACATCCGCCAGCAGTTTAACAAATGGCTCTTAAAAGAATTTGAAGGTAAAGTATTTCTGGCTTTAGATTGTTTAAAATTTCCCGTTACCGAACTTAAAGATAAATTTGCTGAACATTGGTCAAAAGCCACCAAAAATTTAGCTGTACATAAATCTCGTAAATTTGCTGAAAATAAAATTAGTGAATTTATCAGCCCACGTTATAGCCATGAACCTTGTCGCGTCTGTCATCGTGACGATATAGAAAATTTAAAACCGCTTAACTCCCAGGAACCTGATTCAGTTTTAGCCTGTGGAAATTGTCGGAGTATGTTTGATTTAGGAAGTCAATTGTTGGGAGTAACAGCAATTGTGCGCTCAACCAATGAAAGTGTGAAAAATGCCTTACATACACTCTCATTTAAAATTAACTCTAGAGAAATCCATTATCATTTGTTCAAAAATTGGAAACAAATAGATCATGACTCTGATATAGTTTTGTTAGTTAACGATTGGCAGTTAGAACATTATCAATTTAAGCATTTTCAAAATGCTGCGCCTCTATTATTAGGTAACTACGGTAAAGAAAGCAAGCAAGACTCTGAAATTCCAGCAGAACCAAGAGGCTTCATGCGTGCTGGGGAAATGTCCGAAAAAGCCAAAGGTGCTAACAGAGTTGGTTATCTCCGAATGGATGTAGACCGATTGGGACAAATATTTGCTAAAGGTTTAGGTAAAAAACAAACTTTATCCAGACTAGCTGGATTATCTCGCCAAATGAGTTATTTTTTTAAAGTTTATCTCAACACTTTGGCAGCATATATAAACCTGAAAAACCCTGATACAATTAAACCAGACACGCCAGATGAACAGGGATTAAATATATTATTTATATACGCTGGTGGTGATGATTTATTTATCAGTGGCGCATGGAGTGAAATTGTAGAATTTGCTTTTGAAATTTATCAAGCATTTCGGACATATACAGGTAACAATGAACATATTACCCTTTCAGGTGGAATCAGTATTGATGATATTAAATTTCCCTTATATCAAGCTGCAAAAACTTCAGGAGAAGCGGAAGAAGCAGCGAAAGGAAATGGTAGAGACAGCTTAGGCTTATTTGGTGAAGTTTTCAAATGGGATGAATGGCGAGGAAGAAAGAATTTTAAACATCTTGATGATGATGTTAAAAAGTATCTTGATTCCGAAAAACTACCAAGTTTATTCGGTGTTTCCCCCTTTGTTGAGAGATTAGAACAGCAAGATATTGGGGTTAATTATTCCCGTAATTTTGTCCGTAACCTGCTGATCACTGCACAAATCCAAGAACAGGCTTTAGAAAAGTTTAAAGAAAATAAAAAATCAGAGGAGGCTTTAGGAACTCGTTATTATTTGCATTTACCAAAGATAGCTTACACCCTAGCGAGATTACCCAAAAATGTCCTAGAAGATAGCGAATTTCGGACTTCTCTCAAAAATCCATATAACGCGCCTTATTTTCGCGCGATCGCCACTTGGATTGAATTATTAAATCGGGGATAGTTATATGTCAGAAGCAATTAAACCAAAACCAAATCCTTTACCAGTAAAAAGTAAACCATCAAATCCGCCAGCCAACATGATTCCAAGCAGCAATATTGTCCAGGAAATTACTAAAAAAATCGAAGGTTTGAAAGGTTTACAAGCATATCCTATTCGTGAATTAGTTAACCATGCTGCCGTATTTGGCCCTTATCTCAAACAACAAAGATTAGAAACTAACCAAATTCGCAAATTCTTAGATGCTATCAATCGGTTAAAAGCCGACTTAACCGAAAAAGGTGAATTTTCGGCAATAGAAACAGAAGTAGTGCTGCTGAAACCTAAACTTGCTTATGCTGCTGCGAGACAAAGAGCCGCAAAACCATTAGGTGATGTGATGTCTGTCGCGATAGATAAAGTTAATAGCACAGAAGATTTTGAACGTTTAGTGCAGTTTATTGAATCAATTATTGCTTATCACAAAGCTGAAGGTGGAAAATAATTATGCGAGTATCATACGAACAAACACCCCTAGTTGGTAAACTGACTCTTACTTGTCAACTCACCGCAAAAACAGGATTGCATATTGGTGGTGGTGGCGAAAATTTAGATATAGGTGGACTAGATAAACCTGTAATTCGTGACCCTTTAACGAAGTATCCTTATCTCCCTGGTTCATCTATCAAAGGTAAACTCCGCGCCACATTAGAAAGATTATTAAAGAAACCTCTAAATCGCCCAGGGGGAAGTGGGACATGGCGCTATGAAAGTGATGATTTAGTAGATGGTTTTAGCGAAGTTGAAGCTGGACAATTTATTAATTATGAAGGTGCGAAAACCTGTCAAATTAGTCGATTATTTGGCTCAACTGGCGGTTCTGGCTTTTGGCTTCCCATTGATATTGCTACAAAGGAAGGATTATTTTCAGACAAGAACTCTACACAGACAATCAAAGGTCAAAACTGCGTCAAAATTAATCGCGGACGTAATGCGCCAAGTCGCTTGATTATTCGTGATTGTCACTTATCAACAGAATCAGCAGAGAAGTTGAAAAAAGTTGACACTGGTTTATATATGACTGAGTGGAAATTTGAAAATGGTATTGATAGGGTAACAGCAGCAGCAAACCCCAGACAGTTAGAACGTGTACCAGCAGAATCCAAATTCAATTTTGAGTTAGTTTATACTGTCGAAAATTCAGAACAAGCGGTTGAAGACTTGCAAAATATAGCGATCGCACTGGCGTTTCTCGAAGATGACGCACTAGGTGGACATGGTTCCAGAGGTTACGGAAAAGTCAAATTTGAGAACTTTCTGTTTAACTATCGCAGCTTAGAACAATATCGCCAAATAGCCAACGCACCCCAAGAATCATTAGCTTTACAAACCTTAGACACCATTCCCAACACCCAAGCACTGTTAGATAACTTCAGAACCTTACGCGAGTATATTGAACAGCGACTATTACCGGGAAATGAATCATGAGTGTCTGGAAATTAGTAAAACTGGATTTTGAACGCAATCTAGCTCACTTTGGGGAAGTGGGAATTGGGATGGAAGAAACAGGCGATCGCATCCGTTCAGATAGTTTATTTAGCGCCTGGGTAAGTATCTATGCGCGGTTGTTTGGGAAAGAAGCCGTAGAAGAATTATTACAGCTATTTCCCACAGATAAACAACTCCAACTCATACCCCCCTTTCGCATCAGTTCTACATTTATCTATCGACAAGTGGGGGAAAATACAATTTACTATCTTCCCCGTCCCCTGAAATTTCCCCTCAATTACCCAGATGATGATTTAGCATTTTTTAAAGCTTACAAAAAACTCAACTATTTACCCTTAGAAATTTGGGAAAGATGGTATCAGGGAAAAGGATTCACCACAGATGATGCTGTGGAATTAGAAAAACATATCTCCGATAAAACCCAAAAAAAACTAGCCAAAGCAGGAACATTTGACTACAGCAAAGCTTGCAAAATTGAACAACTCCCCAAAATAGCCATAGATAGAAATACCAGAGCGACAAACATTTATCATACAGGCTTTGTGCAATTTGATTGGGAGAAAAACCCCGCAGGTTTATACTTTCTCTTAGAACTTTCTCCAGAAGGTGAAAAATTAGCCGATAAACTCCAAGCTGCATTACATCTTTTAGGAGAAGAAGGAATTGGCGGAGAACGTTCTAGTGGCGCGGGAAGATTTAAAGTTAACTGGTTAGAATTACCAAAAAATTGGCAAAAAGTAGTTAATTTTCAGGCGGGAAATCACTACACGCTCATGAGTTTATTTTGGGATAATGACATATCATCAGACTTGCTCAAAAATTCTAGTTACGAAATTCAAGAAAGGGGTGGTTGGATAGCAGAAAGTCAATTACGCCGCCAAATGGTGAGAATGTTTAGTGAAGGTTCTGTTTTTTCCACACCACCACAAGGAAAACTGGTAAATGTCAAACCTGAAGAATTCAAAAAACACAGTATTTACCGGAGTGGTATCAGCTTAAGTTTACCAATTAAAGTACAGGGAAAATAAAATCATGGTTATTGCGCCTGAATCTGCACTGAAAAAACCTGACTTTTACGAATCAAAACGCATACAGTTAACCAGTCCGCTTTTACATATTGGCTCATCTGTATCTAGATTAAATCCTTTTGAATATGTGCAGACAGCCAAAAAAGTTTATATCCCCAATCAAGAAGCCTTAGCTAAAGGGTTATTAAAAAAAGGAGGAAGTTTTTTCAATGACTATATTCAAGCAATTGAAGAACGTCAAGACATCACGAGACTTTTAAAACAAGCCTTTGGTGATGAATGGTGGAATGCAAAAGACACAGATGAAAATCTCATTTTTCCCAAAGATGCAATTAGCCAAAACTTCAGCCAAGAAAGGATTACAGATTTACGTCCAATGATTCGCAATGGTATGGGATATTTATTTATCCCTGGTTCCTCAATTAAAGGCGCAATCAGAACAGCCATAGCCTATCATTTACTCAAATATCCTGACCGTTATCAAGTACCTCCAGAAAATCGCAGCAGTCAAATTGAAGACAGGCTGAAAAATAGTTTAGGAGAATTGAGAAATAAGCATAAACAAAAATTTGCTGATGATCAGCTATTTATGGATAATTTATTTTCTAACTATACTCTCAACTATCAAGGTAAAATATTATCTGGTAGCAGTCAGAATACAGACTTTTTACGCTGTTTGAAAGTTAGCGACTCTGAATCGATAATTGAAACCAAAGTTCCCAACAAAACAGGTAAATCAATTCCCGTAAATTTTTCAGTTGTGGCTGAGGTCATAGTTTCTAGCAGATTTCCTGACTATTTAGCCAAATATAAAGCCTCTATTTATGCTGAGATACTGCGGAATGTCAAGACAGAATTTACCCTTACCTTAGATACAGAAATGCTGTCATGGTTCCAGCATAAACAGGGAATGAAATTACCCTTTAACAACCTTGATGAACTATTGCAAATATGTGAAGATTTTGCTCAAGAACAATGGGACTATGAGCATGATTATTGGAACACAATAGAAAATAACCCTAGAGCATCTGGTAAGAACTTAGATTTTAATTATATCCGCGATTTATACGAAGCAGAAAAATGTCCCTATACACTAAGACTAGGTTGGGGTAGTGGAATGACAGGAACCACAGTTGGGTTATGTTTTGATGACGAACTCAGAGCAGAAATCCGCGATATTTGCGGTATTCAAGCACCTGGTTTTGAAGCCCCCAAATCTCGGCGAACAGTGATGAATAGCAATGGCGAAATTAAATTTGTTCCGGGATGGGTGAAATTCAGAGCTTTATAGCTAAAAATAGGTAATAATATTCAAGAAATTCCATTCGTTAAGGTCAAGACCACACAAGGATTTATCAAATGCCCAATTATGTCAAAAAAATAGAAGTTATTGGTATTCATGACCATTTTGATATCATTCAAGAATTTTCACCAAAAATTAATATCATACATGGGATAAATGGATCGGGTAAAACAACCTTAATTCATATAATAGCCAATATTTTAAATGGACAATATTCTCGTTTTTTATATCTTGATTTTTTTCGGATTAGAGTTTGGTTTGATGATGATAATTTGATAACGATTTATAAAAATATCGATGATCAATATAGTGAAAAAGAAGCTATTAGAGTATGCGTTAATAGTGATAGAAGAGGGATACAAATAAAGAGCCAAATTAATGAGTTTGACAATTTTGATATAAAATTAACTGATTATACACAGGAAAAAGTAATATTGCCAGCAGCATATTTTCCTGCATTTAGAACAATGGTAGAAGCTTGGAAATCTTTAGAAAAAAATACAGACACAGATGAAACTACCAGCTTTTTTCGGAGAATTTTCGGAGATTTTTTACCAAAAATAAACTATCCATCACCTCAGAATGTTGAACAAAGTTTAATATATGAAGTTCAAGAAATTGCAAATAAGTTATCATTATTTGACAGGCAGATAATGTCCCAATTATCTGTAGATTTTGTTTTCAATTCATTAACGAATGATTTTAATGATCATTTAGACAAATATGACGACTTAAAGAAAAAAATTGAATCTCTATTTAAAGAAATTCAAAATTATCCAATACCACAAGATTCTTATATTTGTTCAATTGAAGTTTATAAAAAAATTTTCGATTTAAAAATTAATACAAATCTTAAAGATTTTAGATATTTTTTAAAAATTTACTATGATTCTCTACAAAAAATTGCATCCAAAATCAACGTAGACTATCTCAAAATTTATAAATATTTATCAGCGGTTAATAGTTTTCTCAATGACAAAGAAGTAGGAATCTTTATAGCAAATACAGGAGAAAGCAATCCATTAGTTAAAATTAAATTTAGTGATGGTTCATTAATTAATGGTCTAGATGCTTTATCATCAGGTGAACGTCAAATACTTACAATTTTATATTCTACTATCTATATGAGTAATGAAAAGATAGTCTTAATTGATGAACCAGAAATATCTCTTCATATTGACTGGCAAAGAGAATTATTAAAGAAAATATCCGATCAACTAGATGGAAGGCAAATTATTGCTTGTACTCATTCACCAATTATTCCCGCTGATTATGATGATTATTTGAAAGAATTAGAATCAAAAAAAACGGATAAAAATTTATGGGGTTCAGATGAACCAACAGATGAAGATAAATATAAGGATGAGTTAGAAGATGAAGATAGTTTTGATAAATATGATTTTATAGTTGATAATTAGGAGATTTTTAATGAAAAATTGGGGTTTAAATATTGATGAATATCGGCGTGTAATTGGAAAATTTAGTAACAGTAAGCGTTTAATTGTTGAAGGCAAAACAGATAAATGTTTTCTCACTATATTGTTGGATGAATTTTCACAATCAACTGTTCAATTATCAAAACAAAAACCAGTTGTTATAGATGACCTTGATACACTAATAAAGAATGATGATTCAATAAAAAGTTTTACTGTTAAGGTAACTGGAAATCGTCAAAAAATAGAGCGTATTCACAAAAATGTTAAAAATTTACCTAAATATGACAATTTAGTATTTTTTGTTGATCGTGAATTTAGGTATTTTACTATGTTTATTGATGGAAATATTAAAGATAGGCTTAAAAAACATAAAGTTAATGGTTCACTTATTTGGTCTAGAGGACATTCAATTGAAAATTATTTATTTGATTTCACTGTTCTTCGTCAACCCTTAAGAAGGCTAACTGATATAGAAATTTTTGAGGATGTTATTAATACGTTTGAAAATATTTTTTACTTAGTAATTGTTTTGGCTACTGCTATAAGTATGACATTTAAAGAATGCGAAAAAATACAAGAGTTAGAAAATACTATTGACTGGGAAATAATTGAGGTAAATTTTTTAGAAGTTAATCTTAAACTTGATGAGTGGAAAAAAAGAATGTGTGAAAGGAAAGGTTTATGTAGTGAAATGGCTGAACACATAATATCTACTTATAAAAACTGGCATAATAAGATTAAAACAGATAATTTAGATATAGATATTTTAAGATGGTTATGCCACGGTCACATTGGAATTAAAGTTATTCTAGAAGCATATCGTAGCTGTATTGTTTATTGTGCTTCCATAAAAATAGAAGAAAATGTTTTAAATCAAAAAAATTATTCCCAAAAAATAATAAAAGAGTTAACCAAGAAAATACAAATTAGTAAAGAAAAGTATATATGGGAAGAATTTGCTAATTGGTGGGCTGATAAAGCTGTGCGGAATGAATGTTTTTATCCAATAGAGTTATTAGAGAAATTAGGTTTACAATCACAAAAAATTAGGTGATTTTAAAAAATTTCAATTTTTGTAATATTTATTAGTTAGATAACAATGCTAATTCACTCTACTTGGACATTAAGTGTATCTACATCAACAGTTTTACCCCGTTTCTATGGGTTGGAACTGGTAAAGCAATTGCATCACCAGCTAAGTTTAGAAATGGGTAGCGACACTATACCCACTGTTTCTTACTCAGGAATCATCGGTTATGCTTCCACTTCCAGAGATTTTATCACCTTCCATCCAGAGGAATTTTACCAACTATCTTTGTGTGGATTAAATGAACTTTCAGCCAAAGCAATTTCTCATTTAAATCTTGGCGATTCTTTAGAATTTCTCGGTGCAAAGTTCAACATTATCAACCGTGAAGATGAAATTATTAGCTATGAAGAATTATATACAAATTTAGTGGGAAATGAGCCAGAACCAGTGAGGCGTTTTGATTTGCAGTTTATTACACCTACAGCCTTTGCTCAAGGTGGAGTAAATTTACCTCTACCTTTACCTACCTTAATGTTCCGCAGTTGGTTAGAACGCTGGAATACTTTTGCACCTGTTTATTTAGGAAGTGATGATTTAATTGCTTATCTTGGTAACGCTGTTGTACTCAAACATCACAAAATTCAAACGCGAAGTTATCAGTTAAATAAAGGTTTTGTAAATGGGTTTGTGGGTGATGTAACGTTACAAGTTTTAAACCGGGCTGATCCTTTATTGGCAAATGTGGCTAATTTATTAGTCCAATATGCGCGGTTTTCTGGTACGGGGATTAAAACTCGTTTAAGCATGGGTCAGACATTAATCAACTACTAACAATTTAGGGAAATAAAATATCATGGAAACAATGATGATGACTGTAGGTACTTCACTTCTTACTAATCGTGATGACAATTTAGAGAATAAACGTCCTTGGGTTGGTCAGAAAAAAATAGGTGATCGTAAAATCGCTCTTAAATGGATGGGTGAAATAGATCCAGAACTTATTAGTGCTGAAACCAATACAATCTGGCGACTTAATCCCAGTTTTAATGATGAAATTTTATTATTGCATTCAGATACTCCCTCTGGCTTAGAATGTGCTGAAGTAATGCAGGAATATCTAGAAACTATTCACTCTCAAAAAAATGTACATCTGCATCCAGTCCCTGGAATTAATTATGACTTAGATGAGTCAGGTTCAGCACTAGAACAGATGGCGATACTTCTCAAAAAATTGATTACAGAAGCTAAGGGAAACGTTACTTTAGCAGCAACTGGTGGTTTTAAAGCCCAGACGATGGTTATGGCACTGGTAGGTAACGCCTTTAAACTTCCTGTATGCTATGTTCATGAACAATATAAGGCACTTATTTACTTACCATATTTATCTGATACTGCTCAACCTGAAGTATTAGTAAGACGTGCAAATCTACCTGAATCTGGGCTAGATAGGTCAAAAATCATTAAAGTTCAAGATGATTCCTACGGTCATCATAGACCAAAGGTATGGAAAAAAGTAGAAAAAATGCTACAAGATATTATTTGGGTTGAGTATGTGCGCTTTGACAAAAATGCATTTTCTGCTCCTAAAAATGGAGTCAAAGCAGCTACTCGAAAAACTCCTGATGGTCGTCATATATTTTGGATTCATTTACATGAAAGTGAACAAAAACATATCGCTGTTTCTGTGGAAACTACAGGTTATACACCAGAACATTTGGAACAAGCAACAAAAGAACTACGTGAACGCTTAGGTAGCTTAGTTTAAACCAACAGTTCTAAACCCTGACCACCTTCCACCCACGCAACTTTTAATGAGAAGCGATCGCATTTTTATCCCTTCACAACACTAGCAGTACAGGTGAAATCATCAACCGCGATGCCTAAGGCTGGAGAAGCGATCGCACTCTTCCTGTTTGCCAAAACCTAATTTCCTACTTCCCCTGCTTCACTAGCGTTTCTAAAACATAGAATAGAGGATATGTACTAAACATATTTACAACGCTATAATTGTTTGTTTACCGCCAGTATTGCAGAACTTCTTAAATCATCTTTTCCCAAGTGCGATCGCGAAGCGCTCCGTAGGAATCGCCTGAATCATCATTTGCCCTCTCAGACTATATTAAATACTACCAATCACAGCAATTACTACAGAGTATTTACTTAGTGAGAATGATTAATTCTCGCACCCGTTTCAAGAAAGCGTGAGGGACAGTAGCAGCGTTTCCGCGTATCCACGGGCCAGCAGTCATCTCTAAATAAGGTTTTTCCTGATGAATGATTTCTGTCGCACTCAGAACACTATTAATTACACCGATGGGTTTTAAATTACCGCGATCGCCACAAAATTCATGCCACGCATCAAGAGCCGCAAGTTGGGAACTGATAATCATATAATGGGTACAAGCCTCTAAAATCGGTAGCTTTTCTGGCTGTACCATTCCGCCCACATCCACAATCACTAGAGACTTTTGTCGCCGTAACTCCAAGATAACTTGAGAATGGTAGGGGAAAAATCGGTCTGTCAACGCACCGCGATCGCGCGTTTTAAAAGCTTCAATTTCTTCGGAGGTGGTTGTTGCTTCTAGTTCTAAAAGGTAGTTACCCTCACCATCCCAATGGGCGCGTTGCAGATATATATCAGGATTTTCTGCCAACAAAGCTTGAAATAAAGCATGAGAAAAGACACTTTTACCGCTATCTGGTGGTCCCACAACCATTAAAGCCGGACATAATTGCTTCTGGCGGCCATTGGGTGGATCGATGAGAATTACTTCACCAATGCGAACCAAATGAGAGTGAGTTGCTACAACTACCGCACCCAAGCGCGGATCATAACAAGCTACCCAAGCCGTAGGATGTAATTCGTGGGTCAGGTAAGCATACAACCAAATGGGGGCGCGTCCAGAAATCACCACACCGCCAGTGGTATCAATACCCGATGGAAGTTCTAAATCTCTCAAATCTGCTGGTTCAATCAGGCGATCGCTTTTCGTTAATGAAATCGTTAAAAATTGGTATTTCCAGCTTTGGGAAATCACTGGTTCACTTAATTTTAAACTCAATGCGCGTTCAGTCATCAGCCTTGTTTCCTTTCTTGTGACCTTAATAAACCTACATTCCCACTCCCGACGTGCTGATATCACATCACCGTGATTGTGATCTAACAGATGTAATCAAGAGATAAAAGGAAAGGTGCTTTTTTTCGATGAGTTTATTATGGCATCCGTATAGAAAAGGGGTATTCCAATGACTGAACAAATTAGCAATAACCGCCTGAGAATCACTTCTCAAATTGAAAACTGAAGTCCAGAAACACTTAAACTCTCATTTCTACCTGTACTCTGTGGTTCCTTTTCTCAAAAATTAAACTTGCTCACTAGCATACAGTGACAAACATTTTTCCACCCAAGAATTAAGACTGCGACCTTCTTTTCTCGCTTGAATAGCAATAGACTTATGTAACTCAGGGTTAATTCTGAGCATAAACTTACCAGAAAAAGGCTTCTCAGGTTCTTCGCCACGTTCTCGACAAAAATCAAGGTAATCTGCAATTGAATCTTGGAATGCTTGCTTTAAATCTTTGACGCTATCACCTTGAAATGTAATTACATCCCGAACGTTGACGACCTCACCATGAAAGATTTCCGCCTGATCATCAAATTCAACGATCGCCTCATATCCTTTATACTTCATCATCATTTTTTACCCCAGCTTCTATCAAAAACCTTCGCACCGACTTAACAGCACCTTTATCAGTTTCTTTTTCAGGGTGAGGTCTGTGAAATATAGCTTTTCTACCGTTAAGAGCAAATCTGACCCTTGATCCTCTCCCCTCTGATATTTCTGCACCAAGCGCAACTACCATAGACTCAATATCACTCCACGAAATATTGGATCTAACAGGATTCTCGAAAATGGCATCAAATGTGTTTTGCTGTTTGCTGTTAAGTTCCATCTGAATAGTATCATATAGTGATACTATAATCCATCGTTTTCGTGACACTGTGCAAAATTTTGCATTAGACATCTGGGGACAAAAAATATAGAAACAAAGAATTTAGAGACGTTGCATACAACGTTTCTACAAAGGGTAAACACACAAACCATATTATCCGCCACATCCCTTATGCCGCAGGCCATCCGTTCTCCCACACCGCAAATTTTACATTGGTTAGCAGCGGGACAATTAGCTAACCGCTTCCACCGCGCCATCAGACATTGGTGGGTATTAAATCAACTATATGGCCGCGAGACACAATGGGCGGATGATCTCCCCCAGCATTTTACCTATTCTCAACTGCGCGATCGCCTATTTGCCGAAACTCACCCCAAAAGCGAAAAACTCAACCCCCCAGAAATCACCGCCAAATGTCGCGACTTCACCTGTATTTGCCATCGCACCTGTATAGAAATCCTAGAAACATCAGGACTGCACATATCACAAAACCAATGGCAAACAGAAATATTACAACTCAGCGGCATAAATCCCCAACACCTCCAGGAACAACTACAGCAACGACCCTTTACCACAGTCCACCGTTCCCTCAGAGACGACCTTAAACACCTCACTCATCTGGGATGGTTGCAAAAAGTCAGTCAAGGACAATACCAATGTCTTCAGCAATTACAACTACCCACACCCCCAGAAACCGCAACCGCCCAACCCAGCTTTACCCAACTTTCCATAGCCCAAACCTGGGAACTGCTGCACGTCTTAGAATCAGTAGCCTTTGTCCAACCCAACTTAAACCTCATAGTGCAGAACCTGTGGGAACAAATCGCCGATAATTCCGCCTCACCACTAACTCAAGCCCCGCAACAGCGAATATTTCTGCACCTCGACTATATCCTCTCCCCAGAAATCCAAGACCAAGTGGATAACTACCAAGAACAAATAGAACAACTTTGGCGAAAACCTCCCGGTGGCGTAGTGCGATTTGATTACTGGGTAACAGCAGAGAAAAAAGTCCAAATCACAGTGTATCCTGTTTGCTTGCATTACCTCCGCCGTGCCAAATACCTCAGCGCCTATGGTATAGACCCCCAAAGCAAAATCGCCTGGCATAACTATCGCCTAGACCGCATCGCCTCAGAAAACCTGCACGTCCTACCCTGGGGAGATCCTGCTGTTCCCAAACCATTAAAACAAATGTGGTATACAGGCGACTTACCCACACCAGACAACATTCAAACAGAATTAAATGCAGCTTGGGGATTCAACTTTTACCTCGAACGAGAATTTCTCATCCTGCGTTTTCCCCCCGCCTTCGCCCGTAGGTATGTAGACAATACCTTTCGCCATCCTTCCTTTCTGGCAGTCCCTTACAAAAAGTTAGCAAAACTCATAGTGCAGAATATCCCAGAAGCCCAACAGCAACAGGTTTTAGATATATTGCAGCAAAAACCTGATAGTGATGCTTACTACATAGGCTGGATACGCACTGGAGATATCAACGTTTTGATGCGCCTGCGAGACTGGCGACCAAATGGCGAAGTAATTGCCCCATTGTCAATTCGGCAACAATTACGAAAAGAAGCAATACAAGAATTATCTAATTATCAAGACTGAGATTACATGAAATAAACGTTAGCGTAGCTTGCCGAAGGCTACCGCAGAGGCACAGAGGACACAGAGAAATGAGAGTTCAACGAGTAGGGGCGGGTTTAGAGATATGATTCATGATTAACCAACATATTAGACATCTGGTGAAGAAGAATGTAGAGATGTTCCACGGAAAGTCTCTACAAGGGTTCTAGGAAACGCATATTTAATTGTCGGAGATGTCTATTGGTAAACCCGCCCCTACAACTA
Source organism: Nodularia sp. LEGE 04288 (assembly GCF_963896525.1). NCBI lineage: Bacteria > Bacillati > Cyanobacteriota > Cyanophyceae > Nostocales > Nodulariaceae > Nodularia > Nodularia sp. LEGE 04288. The sequence goes on along the minus strand of NZ_CAWQOY010000115.1, from coordinate 23,018 downwards.
GAGGAATTGCTGAATTATAGCAACCGCCAAGGTAGTTAGGACATGGCAAAGGTCTAAAACCCAGCCACACCAAGCATTTCAATTTTAACTTTTGACTTTTGACTTTTGCCATATCTCCCTGACCTCTTTTTCAAATCTATCTTCCAGCAGAACAAAAACCAGACCTGAGAAGGTATTTAATTTTCTGACTTTTGGCTATCATCGGCAACGACTGATCAGTGAGGAATCTGGATGAATACAGAGATAGCGGCACTTTTGGACAGGGTGCAGAAAATGGCTAGCGATTTCATTATTTTGCTACCCAATATTGTGCTAGGGTTGTTTGTTTTTACAATCTTTGTAATTGTTGGGAGATCAATCAAGCGACTAGTGAGACGCTTAACCAGCCACCGCAGCTATGCTCGCAATTTGGGAATGGTGCTGGGGAGGTTGGCACAAGGGACTACAGTTTTGGTGGGTTTGTTTATTTCTTTATCCATTGTCTTTCCCTCACTCAAGGCATCGGATTTGGTGCAATTGCTGGGAATCAGTGGGGTAGCAATCGGTTTTGCTTTTCGCGATATTCTGCAAAACTTTTTAGCTGGGATTTTAATTTTACTCACAGAACCGTTCCAAATCAATGACCAAATTGTGTTTAAGAACTTTGAAGGTACTGTAGAAAATATTGAAACACGGGCTACTACTATTAGAACTTACGATGGTCGGCGGATTGTGATTCCGAATTCCGAACTGTTCACCAATTCGGTAACTGTAAATACCGCTTTCGAGAATCGGCGCTTAGAATACGATGTTGGTGTTGGCTACGGTGATGACTTGGACTGGACAAAGCAGTTAATGCTGGAAGCGATGCATAGTGTAGATGTTGTGTTAAAAGACCCGCCGCCTGATGTCCTGGTGATGGAACTTGCCGAAAATAGTGTGAATATCCGGGCGCGATGGTGGATTCAACCACCCCGATGGTCAGATGCTCTAGATTCACGCGATCAAGTCATCTCTGCAATTAAGCAAAAGCTTTATGTGGAAAACGGCATCGATTTACCATACCCCACCAGACAAATTTTATTCCACGACCAAACCGAAGAAACAGATGGCGATCGCTCTCGTCAGCGTGAAGGTTGGCCGGCCGGGAAAAACGAAGTCCCTCAACCACGTAGCATTGGCGGTTCACTCAAACGATTAGCCCAATTGCAAGATCGGAATGGCAAGGTAGATGCTCACAGAAACGACCATGAATCATGAATAAAGTCAAGTTGTCCAAGTTGTGGGATGCCCTTCATACTAGCTACTGGTTTTTGCCGGGAATCCTGGCAATCTGTGCCGTGTTTTTGGCATTTGCAATGTTGAGCCTTGACCGCACCATTGGTTTTGATGATTGGGATTGGATTTACACAGGTGGCCCCGATGGGGCCAGAGAAGTCCTTTCCGCGATCGCAGGTTCAATGGTGAGTGTTGCAGCTACAGCCTTTTCCATTACAATTGTCGCACTGCAACTGGCTTCTGCCAACTTCGGGCCAAGACTGCTGCGGAACTTTATGCGAGACACAGGCAATCAAATTGTCCTGGGTACATTCATTGCCACGTTTATTTATTGCTTGCTAGTGCTGCGTGCTATTTATGGAGAGGACTACAACCTGTTTATTCCCCATCTTTCAGTCACAGTCAGTATCGTGCTAGCAATTCTCAGCATAGCCGTCCTCATTTACTTCATTCATCACGCATCAACCATTATTCAGGCATCGCACGTTATTGAGAGTGTTAGTCAAGATTTAGACAAAGCGATTGATCGACTATTTCCCGAAAAAATCGGTGTTAATCCACCAGCAGATCAACCGCATCTAGAAGAAATTCCACCGGATTTTCAGTTGCAGGCTTACCCAATTAAAGCCCATAGAAATGGTTATTTACAAGCAATTAATGATGAAAAATTGCTGGACATTGCCCGTAAATACAATCTCCTGATCCATGTTAAATCTCGACCAGGAAATTTTGTTGTTCAGGGCAGTGAATTGGTAATGGTCTGGCCTGGTGAACGAGTCAATCGCAAACTTAACCATCGACTACAAAAAACATTTATTTTAGGAAAAGAACGTACTGAACAGCAAGATATAGAGTTTCCTCTGCAACAGTTAGTGGAAATTGCCTTGCGTGCTATTTCTCCTGGAATCAACGATCCTTTCACTGCCATTCGGTGTATTGACCGTTTGAGTGCCGGACTGTGCAATTTGGTACAAAGACAGTTTCCCTCACCCTACCGCTACGATGATCACAAGCAATTGAGGGTGATTGCGAAATCAGTAACTTTTGAGGGGATAGTCGATCAAGCTTTTAACCAAATTCGGCAGGACAGCCGGACTGATGCCGCTGTGACGATTCATTTGCTCAATGCGATCGCTTTAGTTGCCACTTACACCCACAATCCCCAATATCATCAAGTTCTCAAGCGTCATGCTGATATGATCGAGCGGGGTAGCCATCAAGGGTTGCCAGAATCAGAAGACCGCCAGAATGTCCAGGATAAATATCACAGCCTGATTCAAGTCTTGAATCAAAACCATCAACTAGATACGTTACGGCGATGAAATACTGCTCCCCTGCGGCTTTAATAATCAGTCTTTCACCGGACACGATAGGGGGTAGTTCCGAATATAAAAAATGCCCACAAGGGCGGGCATCAAGTAGGCTTTCTGTCACTTTTATTGGCTACAATCATGTTGAATCATGATGTTTTCATTTTTCTCGATTCCCAATCATAAATCAAGCCGGAAAAATCACAACTTTAGACATAATTCATGAAAATATATCTTTTTTATTATCTATCTAATAAAAGAGAATACCAGCACCAAGAGATGATTTTTGTGTTAGCAAATATCCGCAAGTTATTTTAATTGACATTTCCATAATCAATCCCCCTTTAACTAGCATAAATATATATCTGTTTAGCAATATTTTTCAGACCCAATTCACCTATTTATGTCTTTTCGACTTGAGACTTTTCTCGAATTTTATATTAAAACTATAAGTGTGGTCAGGTTAAAAACCCCAGTTATTCCCAGTTCTGGGGTTTTACTTTTTTCTCCGCAGCTAAGTTAAATAATTATTTAAATCATAGATAAATACGCAAGTTTTCCTGAATATTTCCTGCACAATTTCCAGGTGATTAAATCTACATTGTCACAATTTTATTAGTTATTAATATTACTAATTAGCCAATTCAATTCTCCTAAAAATCTCAATCAATACTGCAAAAATAAATATATTTAAATTAGCCATAAGATAGATGCAATTAATTGAGCGATCGCCTTATATTATGGAATATAAAACAAAGAGCGTTATTTACGGCTTGAGGGTGTATCTGCTAATTAAACTCAGCAATAATTAACATTATTTAACTAATCCTAATTTAATATAAAGATACATATAGGACTACTATTTGATTTTTGAACAGACACGTAGGGTGTGTTAGCGGTAGCGTAACGCACCAAAGCCTTAATAATGGTGCGTTACGGACTTCATCCTAACGCACCCTACAATACTTAATTTTTTCATAATAGGACTTACGCAATGACTCTCTGAAACCTTCTTTCCTTTGTGTTCTTTGTGTCCTTTGCGGTTCGTTTTTTCATGATTTTGCGTAAGTCCTGCATAAATCAAACCGGATTCCTATAAATAGAATTTAACCATAAATCCAGTTCCCCTCCTCGCTTGCGGGGAGGGGCTAGGGGTGGGGTGTTATGCCACAAAAAAGCAATTTCCCGACTTGTATGTACACGGTAGCCCCGCCAGGGAGAGGCTGGGGTTAGTTTTAAATTTCCGCACCTGCTTTCGGTTCAGCACCCATTGGCGAAACGTAATCACGGAAAGCATTAATCTGTTGCTCAAAAGGTAAGTCCTTAATTTGATTCAACAGTGTTTGAGATGCAGATGAAAGCTGATAACCAGCAGGTAAAGGAATAATTCTCCCGTTTTCCATCTCTTGAGCTAATCGATACCAAAATAAGAGTTTTGTTGTATCACTCAAAGAGCCATATTCACGGCTAATTTGAGTATTAGCTTGAGTAATTATATCCCGTTGAACTTGCAATTGTTGTTCGTGGCTCAATTCTTTCACTTGATTGAATAAACCCTCGGCAATTTCCGGAGAAACAGTGCTGGCTTCAGGGGCGGCTGGTGTAACGGAACTTCCCATTTCTTCGTAAATGAACCAAAACAAAGCTAACTGTTCATCCACATCTAATTTCCGCCATGATTGGACACATTCACGAATATTTGGATCACTGGTTTGGGTATATGTCATCACAATTGACCTGGTAATTAATTAGTTTCATTGATAACAATATCAAAAACATATTTGCGACTGAACCCTACTGAAGACAGATGTATCTCAACCAGAGAGTAGAACAATGAGAACAATAACAGACAAACATAGACGCTTTGTGGCTTATCGCAGGATTAAGGAAAAATAAAAGGTTTTAAACCAGCACAAGTGGGGTTGGTTCCTGTGTAGCGGTGACTGACTCTCGCCTGGTGCTTGATTTTTGAGGTTAAAATAACATTAATGAAATAAATTATACTGAAAACTCAAAATAGTTATTTATCATTTTTCATCTTTTCTACATAAGCATCCGGTTAAGAATTGTTTAAGTCAGTAAAGTTAAATCTATCCATAGTAATAAATCATCTGATAATGGTGCAAAATGTGATAGCAATAAGTTGCATGAATATCTGCTGATAAGATTTTTTATGTTATAAAACTCACAGAAATTGATGCCAAAGGAAAAAAATTTTTATGGAAATAGAAAAATTAGATTGTTTTAAAGAGTACGGCGAATTTATACTTCAAAAACTAGACTCAGTACCGCAGTCCCCCTCTAAACAAGAAGATTGGATACCAACTAGCCTGGATGACTGTCTGGCGCGTCTCCGGGAAGCTGCTGAGAAAACTGTAGAACTTGCCACATCTCCAGTCAGAATCGGAGTAATGGGAGAATTCAGTAGCGGCAAAACTTTACTTTTAGGCAGCCTGATTGGTTATGCTGATGCCTTACCCATTAGTGAAAACCCCACCACAGGTAATGTTACAGCCATCCATATCGTGCCGCAATCAGGCTTTGTCACCACTCAGGCAAATAATTTTCGGGTAGAGTATCTTTCTCATGAAGGGGTAAATGAGTGTCTGCAATTCATGTTGGAGGAAGCAAGTCGCCGGACTACGGCTGCTGGACTTGCACCTATGCCTCTGTCAAAATTAAACACAGGCAAAGAGATTATTACCTGGTGCGAGGACACATGGAATAGTAGTAAAAACTTGGAATTACGTTATTTACTGCGAGAGTTGGTATTGTTCCTTCGCGCCTATCAAGCATATGGGGAAGCAATGTGTTCTGGACACTACCAAATTGATGCGATCACCGCCCGTGAGGGGCTACAGCTGACTGAACAGCCAATGGCTATCCAAACTCTGCGTTTTGAGGATCTCCCTCCATCTCATATTCGATTACCTAGCCCACCCCAGAGGCTACCTACCAAGCTGTTGCAGAACAGTTTCCCGTTGATTCGGCGTGTGGATATTGAGGTCAAAATATCCAGAGAGATTTGGGATTTTACGGGGGCTTCGGAATTTGTGCTTTTGGATTTTCCGGGCTTGGGGGCGGCTAATTCGGGTGCTAGAGATACCTTTTTGTCACTGCGGGAGTTAGCAGAAGTACAGACAATTTTAGTGCTTTTAAATGGTAAAACGCCTGGAAGCGATCGCGCCAATAAAATCTTCACGATGATGCAGCAGCAGCGGCCAGGACAAGACCTCAAAGATTTAATTTTGGTGGGGGTGGGTCGTTTTGATCAGCTACCTTTAGATAGTGAAGGTTGCGAACGAGAACTGGATCGATTAATTGAAAGTAGTAGACTTTTAGAGGAAGACGATGTTTTCCGCAAATTGAAAGTTCTGCAAACCACCGTTGACGCTGCTAGTGCATTCACCACCCAACAAGAACGGATAGTTTTATTATCGCCACTGCTAGGACTGGCGGAGTTGGCAAAACGTTCTACTACAGTCAAAGCAGGTTCACCAGAATTTTTAGCTAACTTAGACTATCCTGATTACTTGGAACGGTCAAAGCGGTTGCAGCAAAAGTGGCAACTATTAAGCACACGTCTGCTAGAATCTGATCCACGTAGTCATTTAGGCAAACAACTGAGTTACTTTGCTCAAGACGGTGGTGTTGCTAAACTGCGAGAATTAATTCAAAATCATGTTACCAGTCATGGACTGAAACAACTGTATGAAGATACTCGCAGGGCTGCGGATAATTTACTGCAACAACAAGAACATTTAAAAAACATTATTGCTGAAATTCATGAACAAGGCATTCCCACCGCAGATACTCAGGATTTAATTGAGTTTCGGGCTGCTATAGAAAATTTAGATAAAACTTATCGCAATTTCCAAAAAGATTTAGGAAAAGAACCACTCAAAGACCGTCGGGGAGATGTGGTTAGTGATGTGGTGAAAGACGAACTCACGTTTAAAATTCTCAATTGGAATGAGTGGACTTTACTATTTAATAAAGCCAATAATGGTAATATCACCATTGCCGAATTTAAGGGTGCAGCCGGTAAGCTATTTGACCGAGGAAGTAGAGTTAATAGCACCCTACCAACGAAGAGTGAAGATTTTTATCCAGCCTTTGCCAAAACTGTCAAGGAGTTAGAAAATTTTGCGCGCGATCGCATTCATCAAGCAGTAGCAGATTTATTAAGTCAATTATCCCATTATATCGCCCCAGAACGCGATCACTTACAGGCAAATCTGCGTCCAGAAATGGAACAAGAAATTGAAACTAAGTTTGGTGTAGAAGAAGCTGATATTTTTTATAAATTACTGTTAGGATGTGATCCGATTCAATGGCAAGAAGCAATTATTTCGGAAATTAATAGCAAAGAACAATCAATTTCACCGCAAGTTATGTTTCCCCTGGCGCGTCAAGACGCAAAACACAATATTGGTCAAATCTTTGATTGGTCACCTGAAAAAAGCCAAGATTTACCCAGAACAGGTAATCACCAACTTTTTGTGTTGCGTTTAAGAGATGAAATCACTGCTAGCGCTAGTCTGCATTTGGTGCAATATGTTAGCGAAATCAATCAACAGGTGAATGCTGAATTAGAAGGCATTTTGGATCAAATTATTCCGACTCTGCAAAATCTTTCTAAGAAGGAAGCTTTACTCAGACATATTGCGGCGGGAAATTCTCCTGCTAAGGTTGCTATTCCTAGTTGGTTACAGATTCTCTCTAAGGTTGCCACGATTTCTTATACAGATGATAATTTTTAGGTCTGATTAGTTGTGGTAATTCTTTCTGGATGAGAAACGAACCACAAAGGACACAAAGGACACGAAGGAAGAAGGGAGAAGGAAGAGGGGAGTTTTACTACAGATAATTAAGTAGTTGATTTGCAGGTTAGATAATATAAGGAGAAAAAATGGCTGTTGAAATTCGGCTTCCACCCAATTTTCAAGTGCGTGCTAGGGAAAATGAATACTTAGAGTTACCGACTATCCAACTGGTGGCAGCTGGGGATAATGTACCTCATATTGCTAGAATTAATTGTATTGTCACTGGGACTCCAGAGGAATTGGCATTACAAATTAAGAAGGCATATAAACCTTTTGATTCGGTAACTCCAAAAATTTCGCAAATTGGGCAATTAGAGCAATACCCCTGTAAGTTGGAACGCCCTTTAATTGAACCAATTAACTGCACTTTGGAAGTGATGGTTGAGTATTTTGATTCTGATGTTTTAGGAGATCCCATTTTATCTGAACCTCGACAGAGTGGGTCTTCATGCTATCTCTGGTCTCCAATAATTTTTGATGAAGAAATTATTGACACTGATGCTATTAGCAGTCCTATAGAAATCAGTAAATATATTGAAAAAAGAATCAGCAATAAACCACAAAAAAGATTTCCGGGATGGTTTGCTTTAGATTTTGGTACATCCAATTCTACAGTGACACTCTTTGATCCGATGGAAGTTCCAATTGCTGAAATTTTACCGAAAGAACAAGAAATCCGGTTGCGCGATCGCATGGCGGAATGGTTAAGTTCTCCCGCATCGGTGGCTTTACCTGATATCAATCCTCATGACTGGGAAAAGTTTATCGCTGATATTAGCAAAAACTTGGAAATTGAACCCCATCGGCTGCGAGAAGTTTTTGAAAGTGATCAAAAAGAAAGATTTTTAGAAGCGATTCGCCAAGTGGAGTTATGTTTAGGTAACAGCGACAAATTCCGCCGGGCTGCAAGCAAAAAACTTTATCAAATCTACCATGAAGTTTTTCGTGTACCTACCTTAGAATCACAAAATTTAATCCCCGTCGTCTTAGATATTAATCGCCGCGATACAGAAATTCCCAGCGAATTGGAAATTGCCAGTTTGACAGATTTACAACTGCGGATGGGTAGGGAAGCTAGGGATAACAGAAAAAAAGCCATCGCCCAAGGAACAAGCGTTTCTTTAAAGGAAATTATCAGCAGATTTCATCACTCACCCAAGCGCTATTTTGGACAGGATCGGACTTTCTCCGTAATTGTGGATGATCAATTAGAATCAATTAATGTTAACGAACTCATCCAAGCAGCTTGGGCGCATTTAATCGAATTAACTGAAGATTACCGCCAACGCGCTAGACGCAGATTTTCTGAGGGAGATTTCCTCACAGCCGTTGTCACCTATCCCACCGTCGCCCCGCCATTAGTGCGTAAGGAAGTCAAGGAATTAGTCGAACAATTGGGTATTGATGACGTACAAACCGCTTACGATGAAGCCGTCTCAGTCGCAATCTTCTTTTTATGGCGAGAATTTGGCGGAAATCTCAACATTGGGATTGAGTCATTTAAAACTCGTTGTCGCCAAGTCGAAAACAAATGGTCACAAAATGTCCTCGTCTTAGATATCGGCGGGGGAACTACAGACTTAGCTTTAATTGAATTGACTTTGGAAGATAAAACTCCTTTCTTTGCCGATCATGAAGATAGAGGGTTAGGTGGACGTTACTATAAACTGACTCCGAAACTATTAGGTTCCTCTGGACATTTACAGCTAGGGGGTGAATTAATTACCCTGAGAATATTTAGATTATTGAAAGTGGCGATCGCAGATTTTCTCTTAACAGCCATTACTACAGGTGATATCGAAAGCGAAAAGCTAGAAGATTTAATTAACGCCGAGTTAAACGAGCGTTTTATTGAACAAGGTAAATTCAAAAGCGGTAGTCTATTAAAATGTTTAGATAAAGAAAATCCCGACGGTGACGCTGCGTATAAAGATGCTCTAGATACTGCCGATAAAGTATTACCCACCCGATGGCAACAAGCACCCCAAAGGCTACAAACATTTTATACTCTCTGGGATCATGCCGAAGCTGCTAAACTCAAACTGGGGCAAAAGCCACCAGCAGATTATCCTCTTTTAACCTTTACTGTTTCTGAACAACAAATTGCCGAAATACTGACTCAAAGTGCTATAAAATTCCAAGTCAGAAATCCTGATAACTTCTGCGTAATTATAGACAGCCAACAATTTGAACGCGCCGCTTCTTCCACCATTAAAGAAGGAATTGGCATCGCCAAAGGACTGATGGAAAGTCGCTTAGGTTTACAAGACCAAAACATAGATTCTTGGAACACACATAAAGTTGATTGGTTGATTTTATCGGGCAAAACTTGTAACCTAGATTTAGTACAGCGCCACATCTACCAAGAATTTAGTAACTCTCCTTATTTCGTCTGGAACCCAGAACGAATTACCTTTGTTTTGGAATTTACTAAACTAGCCACTTCAGCCGGGGCTTGCTACGCCGAGAAACTCCGCAGGCTGAGATTTGACCCAGAAGAATCCAAAGAATTGCTACGCAAAGGTGCAAATCAGTTAGAAATAGATGTAAAAAACCTCTTTTATTATCTACCTTGCAACTTCAAACGCAAAACCCAAAGCAACGAACTTTTGCCTATATTCAAAGCCGGACAAGAACTTTATCAAATCAATCCTTCAGAAACAGCCGCCAAAGTGCGTACAGAATGGCAAGGGATACAATTAACCAATATTATTTACCGCCAAGACTACGAAGAAGGAGACTTACGACTTTGGGGTAGCTTTGACGGCAAAAACTTGATGAAGAAACTAGGAATGCAAGAAGCTGAGTTTCTCAAAAAAGTGAAAGTCCAGTTTGAAATTGACCAAACTCTGCAATTTAACGTCTTACTTTGTCAAGGAAATCCCCATTATTTAATTGACCTTCCTGGGATTGATGTCGGTGCAGCACTATTAGCAGCTTCCGAAACATCAACACTATTCGCTGATGGTAAATTGAAGTGGAATATTGCCGTAGAAGGTCCGAAGCAAAACTTAAATGATGGTGATATTGCTGTTAATGTCATTGAATCGGCAACAGTTGATCAACCAAACGCCTATCATTTAGTATTTGAAGTAGACAAAGATGATAGTAAGTTTCTGAGAGAATTTCACTATTTACACAATAGCGAACTGCAAGCAGAAAAAGGTTTAGTGAGTAATCCTTTGCCTCCCTTTCCCCACACAAGTCAGCACACTTTTTATATTTATCAAACAGATACCACAACTAACAGCAAAAAATGGATACGCATTGGTGCATTAAGTAAACCAGATATCACCACAGATTACCCTTGCAAATATTGTGTCACTCTCGACAACAAAGGTATTCTGAGAATGCACGCTGGTGAAGTTCCCTATTGGACATCCACAAGTCAAGAATGTCTCAAACAAGCCGGATGTGTTTATCGGGCTGAACTAGAACTACAACCCAACGAAGTTGACAAAGAACGCGATCCCTTTTGCGGCATACATTAACTAACTTTAAATCACGCAAAGTCGCAAAAGCATCATCAAAAACTCTGCGGCTCTGCGTGATCAAAAAATAAATTTTCTGATTAATATTCATGCACCAATTACGTCAGCTATTAGAAATAGAAAACTCAGAATTAGGCAAACTACTAAAATTTAGCCTGTACGGACTAGAAGCCAGCTTAAACAAAGCTCGGACACAATTCCCTCTCGATCCTGGAACAGAGATATGTGACGAAATTCTCCAAGAAATCTCCAGCTTATTGCAACCACCGCCCGATCCTATTCCAGAAGATCCCTTACTCCTGATATCGCCCCCAGGAGAATTAAAACTGATTCATTTGCGGTCAGCCTTTACTGCTGATGCTGAACTCAGCGTATATTTAGGCAATTCCTCACTACAAAGCCAAACCGATGCAGAATTATGGCCAGAAATTCACCGAAAACTGCTGCGAGTTCCCGAACATTTAGCCACAGCTTGGCGACAACGGGCTTTAGATTTCGCTCAAGAAATTGGCGCAGCAGCAGATAATGTGCATCTGCATCAACTTCCTTTCAGCCGAGATGAAATTATCTATCCCGGACTTAAAGGTACGGTGAAAGCCCCAGGATTATGTTTATCAGAAAAAGCATTATTAAAGACTGGAATTAACCCCATTGATGAATATGGAAACTTATATTCTTTAGCTGGCTTTGTTCACCTATTCCAGAGATTTATAGAAATAGAGCCAGATTTACATCATGCCTTAAAAAGCGTGTTTAGCTTCGATATCATGCCTTTACAGTCTCAGCCAGAACAACGAACTCAATATATTAATACTTTAAGCGATCGCTGGCACCGCATACAACAAGCCGAGTCAAACTCTGATGAATTATTAAGTCTGCGTGCATGGATAGACATCGATGAAGCCATACATTCCCTAGTATTTATCCCCCCAGTTGAGCGTTATTCCTGGTGGGGTAACTTGCAACAAGAATCCCGACGCATTTTGAAAAAAATCGCTCAAACAACCATTAATCTCGGTTATGACGTACGGATTCGGCAATTATCTGGACTCTACGCCGATGTTTGTCCTTTCTCAAAAGACGACCTCCAACTGAACTGTGGCGGTGTTCCTGGGGAAGTTTTAACTTGTCTGCGAGTGTATGCGCGAATTAATCAAGAAGAAACTCCAGGACGCGTCATATTTCGCTCATTACGTTAAATACAGGACTTATACCAATTTAATAAAAAGATGCATAAATAGAATTTAACCAGAAATCCAGTTCCCCTCCTCGCTTGCGGGGAGGGGTTAGGGGTGGGGTCGAAATAATATGCAGCCTCATAAATAATTGGTATTACGCAAAAACTCTCTCAAACCCTTATTCCTCTGTGTCTAGGTTTATTTGATGTTTTTCAGATCGATTTACTGCTAGATAGAGGAAACCATAACAAGTAATATTATTTCCGTTTTATTACAGCAGTTTTAACTTCCGTATTGTGTTTCATTTACCTAAAAATTGCTGTCAGCTAAAAATCCTAAATTCTACATAGTTAAATTAGATTAAACTCTTGTGAATTGAGCATACTTCGACAAGCTCAGTACAAGCCTAGACCCCCATCTTATACAAATTAACTGCAAAATAAATGACTATTAAATCCCCATGTTTTCTCTCCATTCATCCCTTGCAATGTAGGATAATAAATTGTAGCAAACATAACTAATTAAACAGACATCATATAACTTCTAAGCATCAAGCAGGAATAAAGCTGTACTGAGTTTTCTTAAAAAAACAAATATAATAATTCAATTTTATTCCTGAATTATTTCTAGAGACATGAAACATTAACAAGCAACTCTTAAAGGAATCAACCTGTAGTGATTTGTGTTAAAAAATTAGGATTCTTATATATCAATTTCCGTAACGCTTGCTACAAAATTTATTCCCCATGAACAATTTTACATTTGCCAGGATTTTTAGAAATTAACTCCTAGCCTAATCATTGAGATAGCTATTCTAAATAATGCTGAGATAAATGGAATGCAGTGCATTTCCTTCATTTTGTCGTCAAAAATGCCGTGAGATTTAAGATCATTACTTTTTTAAGAGTGCATAGCGGCAGTAAAAATTTCATCTTTTTCAAACATCATCTAATAAATAAAATAGGAATATTTGCATGGATAAGATACAGAAAAAAATCCATAGTTGTGATAACTTAAATTTTATTAACCTCAACTATGTTTGTTGGAATTTACGGACAGCATTAGCAACGTTTATGATTCTGTTGATATCACTTCTGATCAAGCCTGTATTGGCTGGGGATATTGCAGAGAAGCGGATAATTTTAGAAAATCAACCAACTCAATTAAATGCCAAACCAAGTCCACAAAAATCTAAAGCATCGCCCCTCAATGCCCAGTCAAATATCAGCCTACGGGAAAGATTATTAGCATTTAAAACAAATCAAATTTTGGCTGAATCAATCAGGAAGAGTTTTACTGTTCAAGTTCAACCGGAAACATTCGGCAATTCTTTCTCTGGAGACAATCTTTTACTCGAATCGGAAAGTGGATTAGAAACCAAAGATACTCTAGTTCAGGACTTATTGGCTGAACAAAAAATTAATCATGATTTGCAATTAGAAGATCAGACTAATGTATTGCAGCCAAAACAACCTCAAACTATCGGAGAAATAGACTCTTCCGCACCTGTGGACGATAACTTTGGCAATCCTGATAAAATACGCCAAGAACTCTTCATCGATCCCATCATAAATCGCCAACAAGCATTAATTAAACCTCAAGCCCCAAAAGCTTGGCCGGGTTCAACAGCTGGGACTCCCTCTGGCTATGGTGCGAGTGCAGGTCAAGTCTATATTGGCGTTGGTGTAGTTTTCCCTTTAGATGAAGATTCTGATGCTTCTGTTGATGGTTCTTACTCTGCTGGTTTTGGCTTAGGAGATCCATTTAAATTTGTGGGATTAGAAATTAATGCCAACTTTACCAGTGCGGGGGGTGACTTTCTCAAAGGAGGAGAGTTTGATGTTGGTACTAGCGGCTATATGGGTTTAAAACTACATAAGTACTTTGCTGATGGTACAGCAGTAGCCGTGGGTTGGTCAAATGCTGTGAAATGGGGAGAATCTTCTAGCAATAAAGATACCGTTTATGGAGTAGTTACCAAAGCATTTCCCCTGCAACCAAATAACTCCAATAATCAATTACCTTTGACTATTTCTGTTGGTGTTGGTAATGGCGGTTTTCGTTCTCTAGGTGCAAGAGAAACAGACGAAAATGATGTAAATGTTTTTGGTAGTGTAGGTTTGAGAGTCATACCTCAATTATCCCTGGTAAGTAGCTGGACTGGAAATCGTCTCAATATAGGTACATCTATTGCACCTTTCAAAAATGTCCCGCTAATTATCAATGGAATTTTCACAGATGTTACTCGTAACTTTGATACTGGTTTAGGTTTATCTCTCAGTGCAGGGTACAGTTTTCAGTTTTAACTGCTCAGTGATGATGCAATTTCATTAACAATAATTATAATGAAGAAACAACCATTCTTTCTCGCCTTTGCTTTATCATTCACTTCTTTAACTTATCTAGTAGCTGTGCCTAATAGAGCAGATGCTGGTAAAGAAGTCGTACCAGGAACTGGCCCCGATTCTGGTTCTATAATTGGAGATAAAGAAACCATACCCGGAACTGGTTCAGATTCTGGTTCCTCAACTGGGGATAAGCTGAATGTATCGGGAACTGGTGACGATTCTGGTTCCTCAACTGGGGATAGTTTTGTCCCTGCACCTGGGGTTAATTTAGAAATTGTTAATGATGGTAATACGTTAATACCAGTTATTCACGTACCCATAAAAGTTCAAGATAATTTAAATCGAGTTGCGAATCATATACTCAATCAACCAGTAGCTGCTAATAGTCCACTTGGCACCATTAGACATATCTTACCCGGTGGAGTGAATGCATTACAACCAGCTAATCATCTACAGTCATCCATAGTTAATTTAGGAGTCTCAACATCAACAGCAGTAGCTCTGGTTAGTGGTTTAACTGGACTGACAGGAGAAACGCAAAATGTGGATATCCAGAAGTTTAATGATGCGGTTACTGCATATAATCAAATTTTGAATGAAAGTAGTCCACAAGTTCTGCAATCACTTGCACACAACCCAGAGTTTCGGACAATTAATCACCTGCTGAAGCAATTCAGAGATGAGCTGAATCAACATTAAAAACTGCAAAATCTAGCTGAATTGTCATTCATCCCAGGTCTTTTAAAAAACTGGAGACTAGGATGAATGACGCAATAACAACAAAACATCGTAAAATTAATTTTTCGTTTCGGCAGCAACAGCCCTAGTAGAAAATCATGTTTTGATTTCTGCTTTGACAACATCCCAAATCCCAGAAATTACATCAGTGTTCATCTGGGGTTGAAATTTCTTGTATTTTTGCGCCTTGTCTCTTATGCTAATTCTATTTTTACATCTATTTAATCACTAATTTTTGGCTGGAATTGTTGACTTATTCACTACCAGAAAAAAACAGTGGTAAAATAAATGCCGCTATAATTCCAAGCAACACAACAACCTCAATAATTCTCAGGGAAAAATTACTCTCTATTAACTGATTAATTCCAGCATTAAAATTATGGGAAAAATTACTCAACCAACTACGCAAACGACTATACCATTTTCTGGGACTATCTCCTGTCCGGAATTTCCATGAAAACATTGATAGTAACAACGGCGCACCACCGACCTTAGCAGACATCAAAAGATGAATGGCTAAACAACAAACCATAATCACCCAAGCGATGAGATGAAAATAGTACCATAAGTGATCAAGTTCACCTATAGGTAGCCATTCTTCCTTCATCATTCTGCCAGATATCACCGCCAAAACGGAGGCGATTAGCATCAAAGTATTGGCAAGACGTTGCAGACTCACCCACCAAATTGGTTTACCAACCTGTGTAAGTTTTGGGATAGAGTCTGGTTGCAATAGGCGCTTTTCTCCAGCATGAAAGCTATAGAGTGCGAAAGCTGGGAATAAAAGTAAGAAGAATAAACCCGCAGTACCGTGAATATCCTGGATAGGATCAATTTTGGGAATTGGGATTTTGCCAAATCTTTGGTCGAAGGTGTTGTAAACTAAGAATCCGGTAATGATTGCCGTAATTACTAAAATTCCACTAATACCATGTAGGATTCGTAATAACAAAGGCTGATAGGGGGCTGAACGACTCATAAAATTGAGAATTTTATTAACAGGTCTAATATCGCTCTAGAATATCTTAAAAGCCTCTCGCTGATCCTGATATTAGTGCGATTCTTTGGCCATTCCTGAATATGAATACTCAAGAATGACCGCAAGTGTTAATTAAGCAAACAAATCAATCAAAACCAGGCGCAACCAAAGTAAACACCGTAATTTCTGGACGCGCAAAAAATCTCAGATGCAGTCCCGTCATCCCCAAGCCACGGTTAGTGTACAACTGCATATCTCCGACTTGATAAAGCCCTAAGTAATACCTTTTACCCCAAGGCGGTAAAATCGGTGGTTTTAAAAAAGGTAACCGCACCTGTCCACCGTGAGAATGACCTGATAACTGCAAATCAAACCGCCCAGTGGTAGCACTAGACAGAGCAAAATCCGGTTCGTGGGCGAGTAAAACTGCTGCACCCCCAGGAGGTAATTTCTGCAAGACCAAATCTAAACGGTCTTTACCCATACCCACATCATCCACCCCAGCAATGTGTAAAATCCCTTGACCCCGCTTTAAGGTGTAAACGTCATTACCAAGATGGACTATACCGCTTTGTTCTATTACTTGTATAATTGCCTGAACATCATTTTCGTGGTCGTGATTGCCTAGTGTCGCCACAGTCAAATCTTTAGGCATAAATTGACCCAAGGTAGACCCAAGAGAGGGGATGAACTGCGGTAAATGACGGGTGATTAAATCACCTGTAATGGCTACCAGGTCTGGTTCTTGTTGGTTGACTAAATCCACAATTCGCCGGATACGCTGAGGATTCATCCATCTATCTCGGTGAATATCGCTGACTTGCACGATGCGATAACCATGAAATTCTGATGCGAGATGAGGTAAAGTTAATTGCAAAGAATTGATAGAAATCCAATTCGGTTCAATGGACTTGGCGTAAAATAAAGTACAAAATCCTAACAGAAGACACCACCTTAAAAATCGAAAGGTTGATGGGCTGGCTCTTTTTAGCCACTTACGATTTCTCAAGGCACAAACTCCTGCGACGTGACTGCCAGATTTTCCGTTATGCTATTGCTTTAAATTTGCCAGTGAATTATCGTTTGGGTCGAGAAATTAAATAAAGAATTAAAGTAGTTAAAATAGAGATTGGTGATATACTATCTCTCTCACTCACCCTGGTTTTATGGGACTGCCAATTGTTGCTATTATCGGTCGCCCGAATGTGGGCAAATCCACCCTGGTTAATCGTCTCGCCGGGGAACAAACGGCGATTGTCCACGACGAACCGGGTGTGACACGCGATCGCACTTATATGCCATCTTACTGGAGCGATCGCGATTTTCTAGTTGTAGACACAGGCGGTTTAGTCTTTAACGACGATACCGAATTCCTGCCCCTGATTCGCCAACAGGCACTCACAGCCCTCTCACAAGCCAGCGCCGCTATCTTAGTTGTAGACGGTCAAACCGGCCTCACAGGGTCAGATCAAGAAATTGCCACATGGTTACGCCAACACCCTGTACCCGTCTTACTGGCGGTCAACAAATGTGAATCCCCAGACCAAGGCGCAGTTCAAGCCTCGGAATTTTGGGGATTGGGCTTGGGCGAACCTTTCCCCATCTCCGCAATTCATGGTAGTGGTACAGGCGAATTACTCGACGAGTTAATTAGTCACATCCCCATCGTTACAGAAGTAGAAGAAACTAACGAGATTAAAGTAGCCATTATCGGCCGCCCTAATGTCGGTAAATCGAGTTTATTAAATGCTTTTCTTGGTGAAGAAAGGTCAATTGTTAGCCCGATTTCCGGGACAACACGCGATGCTATTGATACCATAGCCGAACGGAATGGGCAAGTTTATCGCTTAATTGACACCGCAGGTATTCGCAGAAAAAAACAAATAGATTACGGTACAGAATTCTTTAGTATTAACCGTGCTTTCAAAGCGATTCGCCGCGCCGATGTGGTTTTAATGGTCATTGATGCCTTAGATGGAGTCACAGACCAAGACCAAAAATTAGCCGGGCGGATTATCGATGAAGGTCGAGCTTGTATTATTGTCGTCAACAAATGGGATGCGATCGAAAAAGATTCCTACACCATTTACGACTACGAAAAAACAATAGAAGCCCGGTTACATTTTACAGAATGGGCAGAAACCATTTTTGTCAGTGCCTCCACCGGACAACGGGTAGACAAGATTTTAGAATTAGTCAATGAAGCAGCTGAATCACACAAACGCCGTGTGAGTACATCTGTAATCAACGAAGTTCTTACAGACGCTGTGAGTTGGCATTCACCCCCAGCTTCCCGTGGTGGCCGTCAGGGCAAAATCTATTATGGGACTCAAGTAGGTATCCAACCACCAACCATCGCCCTATTCGTCAACGAAGCTAAACGCTTTAATGACAACTACCGCCGCTACATTGAACGGCAATTCCGCAAACAATTAGGGTTCAAAGGCACACCCATGCGTTTACTTTGGCGCAGTAAAAAGGTTCGAGATATGGAAGTTGGTAGTGTGAATAGAGCCACTCGCGTTAAATAAGTTCTACGTTCCTGAGTGCTTCCTTCGTGAGTAGGCTAACGCACCATTTGCTTATATTATTGGTGCGTTACTATTTTGCATTGGCATATCGCTAAAATCAAAGCTGACGAATATAGTCGCGTTGCTTTCTGCTCCTTACTCAGCACTCAGAAAAGACATGGATTTATTGCGATCGCTACCACTGGGACTATACTTAGAACAACCGCAAACTTGGCTACACAAACTCGACCCGCGTGTGAAAATAGCTTGGTTGATGAGCTTTCTGACCAGCTACTCCTTTGCGAATAACGAGTGGCGGATACTACTGGTTGCACTATTAATTATTTTTACTGTCATCGCCCGCATACCCAGACGAGTGTGGAAACAGCAAATGGGTTGGCTGTTAACCCTGGCACTGTTTGTCTTTATAACTATCAGTATTAGCCCTGATGGTTTGGGTGTAAGTTATCAGCCACGCCTCCCAAATAATGCACAAATCTTAACTCAGCCAGCCAACGCCAGTAATAACGATACTGTTCCAGCACCAACAGGCACAAATCAAAACTACAGTTACGTCCTATTTCATAAAGGGCCAGTTAAAGTAACTCGTCGGTCAATTGATTTAGCCACCAGAGTCAGTACGATTATATTTACCGTGATTTACAGCAGCAACCTGTATCTGCTCACAACTGCACCCGAAGAAATCACCACGGCGATAGAAAGCTTAATGCAGCCCCTCCGCAGGTTCAAAGTCCCCGTCACGGAAATTACGCTCACCTTAACTTTGTCCTTGCGATTTATCCCCCTAGTTCTCGAAGAAGTGCAAAATTTAATTCGCTCTGTGATGACCAGGGCAATTAATTGGAAAAAACTGGGGTTAAAAGGAGCAGTGAAAGTTTGGATGACAGTTGCCGAGAGACTCTTAGAAAATCTCCTCTTACGAGCCGAACAAATGGCTAGTGCGATGATGGTACGCGGCTTCACTAGCCCCAATGAACATCAAGTCAAATGGCACGAATTACGCCTCCAAGCCAAAGACTGGCTAGCGATCGCTATGCTTACCCTCTTTTGGGGTGCTAGACTAGTTCTAGGAAATTTGGCTTAAACATTTACCGACTCTTTTCTCATTGCCGTGATCTCTTGCCCATTTTGCTCCACAGGGCGATAATTATGGCAATATGGAAAGAAGCCAGAGCCAACAGACATAAGTAATTGCCTTTGTGATCTCTTGTGCCGTTCTATGTTGCTACTGCCAACTTCATCTGCCCATTCAGAACAAGATCAAGGTTTTGATCACTGCCATTAAATGGCCAGAATTACTGATTTTCGCATAATCTAACCAAATATTCTGGCGAAAGGGGTGTATTATCTTCTGAACATTTGTACTGATCTGCGAAAAGAGATATATACTCCTACCTTGACTATTAAATGAATCCAGAAATCTCAGAAACTTACATAAATCATCCAACTTGGGGTTTGCTTTATCGGATCTGTATGGTCGATGATCAGCAGGATCTGTTCACTACACTTTATGCCCAACGTTTGTTTTTTTTGGTTGCCAACGACATTAAAGGCATCAAATTTCAGTCCATAGGACGTACTGAAGCACGAATGTTGTTAGAAAATCGCTTGCGTACTCTGCGCCGCAGTGGTCAATCCCAGGAGTACGAGCAACTTCAGAGTGTTTTCCAACGCACATTCCAATGACCAGTTCCATTCGCGAACATATCACCACCATTTCGGCTTCACTACCAGCTTCAGTCCGGTTGATTGCTGTGAGCAAGACATTTCCGACTGAGGCCATTCGGGCTGCTTATGAAGCTGGAATTCGGGATTTTGGCGAGAACCGTATCCAAGAAGCTGCCAGTAAACAAGCCGAGTTACAAGACTTACCGGATATTACCTGGCACTTTATTGGACGGTTGCAAAGTAATAAAGCCAAAAAAGCCCTGGAATTATTTGATTGGATTCACTCAGTGGACAATTTAAAACTGGCGCAGCGCTTAAATGAATTGGCGCAAGAGCTAGGAGTTAGTCCTCAAGTTTGTCTACAAGTGAAAATTCTTCCTGACCCCAATAAGTCGGGTTGGAGTGTCCCAGAACTATTAGTTGACTTAGCTGAACTCAACCAATGTAAAAATTTACAAATTCAGGGTTTGATGACAATTCCGCCTTTAGGATTGAATGATGCTGAAATAATTGATGTGTTTAATAATACAGGCAAATTGGCAACAGAAATCCAGAAACAAAACTGGTCTCACCTGAAAATGTCGGAACTTTCAATGGGTATGTCAGGAGACTACCAACTGGCAGTGCAAGCTGGAGCAACGATGGTAAGATTAGGAACCGTCTTATTTGGTAAGCGCACTTAAGGTATGACTAATCAAAAAAATCGGCGGGGGGATATGCCTAACGGCAGGCTTCGCCCACAATCGGAGATGAGTGAATTTTGGGTTCTGGTATCAATAATACTAGGGATGGAATACAGAGAGATTTATAATATTACTGGTATTGTATTATACTAATTAATTAGGATTGACCCTGGTGACGGCCAATAAAAAAGCGGGGTACAGTCATCTTTATATCAAACAATCATTGGTCTATAATCTTGACTCATTATTGTGTCTGAGTTAATCTACAGGCGTTCCCCAAAATCTTAATTCATCAACCCTAGTTGTAACAGAAGCTACAAACAGCGATAAAATTACTAAATTGTCTGACTTTTGTAGCGATCAAATCTGGCTACATTAACTCATAGCCAAAGCAATCAGGGTAAATTCTATCAGGAGCATAACAATGAACAACATATTTAGTAAACTCCGAGACTTTGTAGGTCTCAATGAGCAAGTGGAATACGAGTACTACGAAGAAGAAGCCGATACAGATGCTGGTAACTACCAAAACCTGTATCAAGAACAAAATCCCCAACCAGCACCAACAACAGCAGCAGCAGAAGCCACGGCTCAAAATCGACGCTGGCGGGAACCCATGACTACAATGGGTGATGATGTAGCATCAGGATCAAAGTCTACGATGGGAAACGTGATTAGTATGCCAGGAGCAATTAACGGGATTTCAGAAGTGTTAGTACTTGAGCCGCGTACATTTGAAGAAATGCCCCAGGCAATTCAAGCACTCAGAGAGCGGAAGTCAGTTGTTTTAAACTTGACCATCATGGACCCGGATCAAGCACAACGAGCCGTTGATTTTGTCGCTGGTGGAACTTACGCACTCGATGGACATCAAGAGCGCATCGGAGAAAGCATCTTTTTGTTTACGCCTAGTTGTGTGCAAGTTAGCACCCAAGGTGGAGTTATTCATGAAGTACCACAAACACCCGTTCGTCCTTCACGTCCCGCAAGTAGTCAAAATCAAGCCTGGGGCAACGACGTTAACCGGATGGTCCAGTAACATTAAATTAGTCAAAAGTTCAGCCACCAAAATTTTTGATGATTTTACGAGCGGGTTTAATAAAACATGGTATCGTACCATAGATTAATGGGTTAAACCTGCTCTTATTGACTATTGACTATATAACTTAATGACTATTAAATTTGGCTTAATTGGTGGCGGAGTCATGGGAGAAGCGTTGTTATCCCGCCTGATTGCGCGGGAAATTTATCAACCATCGGAGGTGATAGTCAGCGAACCCCTAGCGACACGCCAAAGTTATTTGCGACAAAAATATAATGTAACTGTAACTACAGATAATGGTCTGGTATTTACACAAGCAAGTGAAGTAGTATTTTTAGCAATAAAACCACAGGTATTCAGTGCGATCGCACAAGAATTAGCAGACGTTCTGACTATCCAAATATCGCCCCTAGTGATTTCTATTTTAGCTGGAGTATCCTTAAGCCAACTAGAATCAGCATTTCCTCAGTTACCAGTCATTCGAGCCATGCCCAATACCCCAGCCACCGTGGGCGCGGGAATTACCGCCATGTGTTTAGGTGCATACACTAGCCCCAAGCATCACAAAATCGCACATCAAGTGTTTTCGGCGGTGGGAGAAGTGGTAGAAGTTTCCGAAATGCTGATGGATGCAGTCACAGGACTATCTGGTAGTGGCCCTGCTTACGTCGCCTTGATGGTAGAATCACTAGCTGATGGGGGAGTCGCCGCCGGGTTACCTAGAGGTATCGCCAATCAACTAGCCCTGCAAACTGTCTTAGGAACAGCACAACTGTTGCAAGACAACAAAATGCACCCAGCAGAACTCAAAGACCGTGTGACCAGTCCCGGTGGTACGACAATTGCTGGTATTGCTCAACTCGAACGGGCAGGATTTCGTTCAGCTTTAATTGAAGCAGTGAAAGCGGCTACAGTGCGATCGCAAGAGTTGGGGAAATGAGAGGCAGGGGAGCAGGGGGCAGGGAGC
>NZ_CAWQOY010000114.1:0-53318 GCF_963896525.1 Nodularia sp. LEGE 04288 | reverse complement strand
GTGTGTACACGGTAGCCTCGCTTGCGGGAAGGGTTAGGGAGGGGTTCTTTTTATGCATCTTTATTTCGAGTAAGTCCCTATCCTTGTTTAAAACATCCTCAGCCAGCACGTTAGTATTTTCAAAGAATTCATATTACAAACTGCTATGGAAAAAGCAACCTTTGGTGCTGGCTGTTTTTGGGGAGTTGAGGCAGCATTTCGCAAGGTGGAGGGAGTAAAATCAACCTCAGTAGGTTACATGGGTGGACATTTTCCTAACCCGTGTTATTTAGATGTCTTATCGAGAATTACAGGTCATGCGGAAGTCGTGCAGGTGGAGTATGACCCAGAATCTGTAAGTTATGATGATTTGTTGGCGGTTTTTTGGAATATCCATGACCCGACGACTCTCAACCGCCAAGGCGCAGATAAAGGAGAACAATACAGGTCTGTGATATTTTGCCACAACGCGCAGCAGTCAGAAAGAGCGCAGCAATCAAAGGCTAAACTTCAGATGTCGGGAAAATTTGAGCAAAATATTGTCACCCAAATTAAACCTGCGAGTGAATATTATTTAGCCACAGCAGAACATCAGCAGTATTTTGAGAAGAAGGGGCTACGTTAATTGAGTGCTGAGGTGGGAAAAGAATTAATTAACCAAAGTTGAATACAAATAAATACAGATAAATTTGTGAATAGGCAGGTTACAATCAGCCATATCTAATCCATTTGGGTGTTTTTATTACTTCCCTAACAAATATATGGCTTACGTTCACGAAATCAAATTCTTCATAAAAAACGGAAAACTTCACGCAGCCTTGTTTGACAATCCACCTTTTTTCTCTAATGAATTTTGGATTAAAAATGTCACAGCACAAGAGTTAGAAATTGACTCTTTACCCCCCAATGTGATGCTTGAGAAAAAGTATAAAGTTGAAGATTTAGGAATCAAACCTTTTTATGCTTCTAAACCTTTGTTTGATTTCATTGATAAGTTAGCAGAAACAGCTTGGAAAACCGGGACTAGACTTCCATAATTTCTCGTTTAGGGGCTGATAAATAAGAAATATCCAATTTGTAGGGTTGGTTAGGACGCTAGTCTATAACCCACGATAAACTTAAGGATAATGGTGGGTTACGCTGCGCTAACCCACCCTACTATTTTTCCTAGTTCCTCGGCTCCAGCCTAGAAATGACATTTAATCACTTATAATTAAAGTGGGTTGGGTTGAGAAAGAAAAGCAACCTACAAAAATAAATTTTATTATAACTTTTGATTTAAATTAGTAACTTAAGAAAATGCTGGATATAGAGCCTAATTTAGGCAATAATTCTGTAGAAGAAATCTTTCCCGGTGGTAATGATCCGGATTGCTTTGATTGGCAAGAAGCATGGTATCCTGTCCACTACCTCGAAGATTTAGATAAATCGAAACCCACCCCGTTTACGCTGTTGGGCAAAGATATTGTCATTTGGTGGGATAAGCAAAATCAATCTTGGGAAGCTTTTGTAGACCAATGTCCTCACCGTTTAGCACCGCTTTCAGAAGGTAGAATTAACGAAGATGGGCTGTTAGAGTGTCCTTACCACGGTTGGTCTTTCTCTGGAGATGGTCATTGTCAACGCATTCCCCAACAAGTTGCAGGTGGAACAGCAGAGATTTCTAAACGTGCTTGTGCGACATCTTTACCCACCACGGAACGCCAGGGACTATTGTTTGTGTTCGCCGGCAAACCTGAAAATGCGATAAACACCAAAGTTCCGGTGATTGAACCCCTGCAAGAATCTTCTGAGGTTTGGGTGGTAATTAATACTTTTCGAGATGTCCCCTATGATGCCCTGACACTGCTGGAAAATATCCTCGACCCCAGTCATGTAGCCTTCACACATCATACAACGGTGGGTAATAGGAAGAATGCAGCACCTTTGGGACTGGAGGTAGTTGAATCGGGAAAACAAGGATTCAAGGGCATTTGGCAGCACGGTTTACGACCAGACCAGACGGGAAAACTATCGACAACCTTCGTCGCCCCGGCTTTAATGTGGCATGATATTAACTCTGAGCGTGGCAGAGTGATCACAAGTGTTTATGCTACACCTATCCGTAAAGGCGAGTGTCGTTTATTTGCTCGTTTTCCTTTTAAGTTTCCCTCGAAACTACCGGGGTTATTGATTAAGCTCAGACCACGCTGGTACGTTCATATTGGACAAAATGGTGTTTTAGAAGATGACCAAATTTTTCTGCACTATCAGGAACGTTATTTAGCAGCGAAGGGGGGTAGCCCTAATTTTACTAAGGCGTTTTATCTAGCGACTAAAGCTGATAGTTTTGTGTTTGAATTGCGTCAATGGGTGAACCAATACAAGGCTGAACCTTTTCCGGGTGAAAATTTCCCGCCAGCAATACCTAAAGAGCATTTGCTAGAGAGGTATCATTCTCATACTGTCCATTGTGCCAGTTGTCGAGGTGCGATCGCTAATATTAAACGCCTGAGATTTTGGTGTGGAATTATCGCCGTATTGGCTTTAGCAAGTATTCCACTGCTGGGGTTATATTTCGATACTACGTCAGTTGTAGCCGTTGCCCTTGAGACTATCACACCTCTAGCCTTTGGAGCCGCATGGTTAGGACTAACTAAACTGGAGAAGCAATTCTACGAGGGGAGAACTGTACCACCGCGTAACTTGCCGGATTGATACCCAATCCCTACTCCCTACCTGACGGCGTGTTTTTGCAAATCTTCTAGAGAACAGGCTTCGATGGCTCTAGCATGAGTCGCTGCAAGGACAACTGGAGGCGCGACACCAGCTTCTAAAGCTTCTTGCCAACGCGCTGCACATAAACACCAGCGATCGCCTGGCCGTAATCCGGGAAAATTAAATTCGGGAACTGGTGTGCTGAGGTCATTTCCCTGCAATTTGGTATATTCTAAAAATTCTGCTGTGACTTGGGCGCAAACAACGTGCATCCCAAAATCTTGACCACCTGTGTTACAAAACCCGTCGCGGTAATAGCCAGTCATGGGAGATGTACAGCAACTCTCCAGGTCTGTCCCTAGTACGTTTTTTGCATCTGCCATATTTAATTCCTAATTTTTGGGATAATTCTCATCTTAACTTCACGACTCGCGTAACACGTAGCCTACACCACGAACTGTTTGAATTAGGCGCTTGTGACTTTCATCTTCAATTTTGAGGCGTAAGTAGCGAATGTACACTTCTATGACATTCGACTCACCCATAAAGTCGTAACCCCAAACATTTTCCAAAATTTGTTCGCGGGTTAATACTTCACGGGGGTGTTCCATTAAGAATTTTAATAATTCAAATTCTTTCATGGTCAAGTCAATTGTTCGCCCGTTATGTATGGCGCGACGGGTGGCGACATCTAAAATCAAATCCCCAAAGCGTAACTGTTCGCTGGTATCAACGTCAGGTTTTAAATAAAGGCGAATTAACTTCAAAAAGTCTTCTGGGCGATAAGGTTTGAGGACGTAATCATCCGCCCCAGCTTCTAAACAAGCTACCCGGTCATCAACTGTATCTCTGGCCATGAGTACCAGAACAGGGGCGCACATCCCAGCACTTCTGATATTTTTACACAACGAGAGTCCTGATTCTCCTGAGAGCATCCGGTCTACAACAATTAAAGCAGGTTGGCGATCGCGGCAGTATTGTAAACCGCTAGCTGCATCATTAGCCAAAATCGCTTCATAACCGGCTTCTCGCAAATCAAAGGACAGCTGATTTGCTAAACTTTCATCGGTTTCAATCACCAGAACACAGGGACTGTGAGCAGTTGTCATCATAATTTGGAATCTTGGATTGGGGATTTGAGATTATCTAGACGTTCCGAAGAAAGTCCATAAATCAGCTAGATATTGAATTGCGAGTTGTTCTCATGGAGATGCTGAGTGTTGTCACACATTCAGGTATCAGCCATTGAGTAATCAGATGCAATTTTTATCCCTGATTCCTAATTCCATATATTGTTTGAGAATTTGACTGTGGAAGTAGACAGCGATCGCTATATTTAACGAAGCTGATTTATTTGTACTATTATCGCAAGGCGTAAATAGCTATACCAGTTCAAAAATTTCCAAGTTCCAAAATCAAGACTTTTGACTTTTGACTTTTGACTTTTGACTTCCGCCTTGCGGTGCTAGGGTAACTCTACTGATGTTGGTTTGGCGATATGCGGTAGACCCCAACCGAGCTTTTCGCGCAAAATCCGGAAAAATTCCCGTGGTTGCAGACGAATGAATCGGACTTTGTAGGGCGATCGCTCTAAATATACTCGATCCTCTGGGAAAATATAACATCCCCCATTACCATCGACTACCATGATCAGCCGCGGAATATTGACTGGGTAAATATTGACTATTTCTGTATCTGGAAATACCAATGCCCTGGAAGCTAGGGAGTGGGGGCAAATGGGTACTAACTGCAAGACGGGTACACCAGGAGTTATCACAGGCCCACCGGCACTTAATGAATAAGCTGTTGAACCTGTGGGAGTAGAAACTATGACACCATCGGCAGCAATATCCACTGGTGCGTGTCGCCCTACGGCAATTTCAAAATGGCACATCGAAGTTAATGGTTCTCGATGTAAAACCATTTCGTTTAAGCAGAGGGCTTCCCACAGCACGGACTCACCGCGAAACACTTTCACAGTCAGCATGGCTTGTTCTTCAATTTCAAACTCACCCGCCATCGCCTGCTCTATAGCTTGAGGCAGTTGATTGAGATAAGTTTCCGTCAAAAATCCCATGTGACCAGTATTCACCGTTAACAGTGGAATACCAGCCGGAGCGACTTGACGCGAAGCTGCTAAAACAGTGCCATCTCCCCCCAATACCACCGCGAACTTCATTTCTGAGTCAAAACCAGGGGGAGTCAGTCCTTCAATGGGCGTGTGGCACACATAACTATCTGGGTTAGAGTAGCCCAATATACCACCAATGCTTGTGGTGACAATTACATCCCAACCAGCAGAGGTGAGCTTTTCTTCCAATTCGATAGCGATGCGACCCGCTATCGGTTTAACGTCATTGTAAATAATGCCTGCTTTCGGCACACTCAAATATCCAAGATTAAAAGATGCTTTTTACTTCTGTCATCGTGACATACTTTGGGCAATGTAGTCATTAGTCTCCAAAAAAATTAGCTCAAACCCCTGGAGAAGAGGCAGGGGTGCAGGGTGCAGGGTGCAGGGGGGAGAAGACGGTAACTTCCCAATGACCAATGACCAATGACCAATGACTAATGACTAATGACTAATGACTAATAATTCTATTGACTATTGACTTTGGAAGATTGTTTAAACGGAGTTTTTTTGGGCTTCTGTTTTTTGTTTTTCGATTTATTCTTCTCGTAGTCTAGCTCTTTCAGCTTCTTCATAATCCGACTGAAATACTCTTGCAGGTAGGTTTCCAGAGTAGTGGTTTGTCCTTGGTCTAAGCCAAAAACTTGATATACCTCATCCATTGGGGCATTTAACGGTTTACCACTGGCTAATACTTCTGTAAACTCCAATCTGTCGGCAACATTCCACCCCCACTGAAAGAAGCGGATGACACGGCGGATAGTCCGCAGCAAGTTAATTGGCATTCGTGTGATTCTGGCTTCTTTACCAGATAAACGCTCACACAGACCAATGATTTCCTCAGCACTCCAAGCACGAGTACCCACTACCGGGAAAGCTTTTTTCTCTGTTTCTGGCACACTCAAACTGCGAATCGCAAATTTAGCGATGTCCTGAGTGTCCATATAAGCCACGGGCGAAGAATTACCAGTTACCCAAACCGGTTGATTTTCCAAAATGGGAATCCCATATTGACCGATTAAGCCTTGCATAAAGCCAGCCAAGCGTAAAATTGTGTAATTTATCCCCGACTCAGCTAAAAATACTTCTGTACACCGCTTAATTTCCATTAGTGGTACTTCTGGATACTTATCGGCATCAAGAATAGAAAAGAATATAAAACGTTCTACACCCGCAGCTTTGGCAGCTTGAATTAATGCTACCTGTCCATCCCAATCTACTTGTTTAATAGTCAGTGAATCTGTAGCGCGAGATGTGGCAGCATCAATGACTGCGGTGACACCTGACAGCGCTCCTGTGAGGCTTTCGGGGTTACACAAATCTCCCCGCACTAATTCCGCACCCCATTCTTTGAGAAATGCAGCTCTTTTGGTACTCCGCACTAGACAGCGTACTTTATGCCCCTCATCGATAGCACGACGAGCCACTTGTCTTCCTAAGGTGCCAGTGGCACCGACGATTAATAAAGTCATGAGGGTAGTAATAAATTTTTAACTTTTATGAAATGAATCTTAACAGAATTAGCTCTCTAAACAAAAGTTTACGCTATTTTAATAAACTTTGAGGATGGCAGGTAGGCAGGGGAGAAGAGGAAAGGTTGTGAAGCACCAACCGGGAATGTAAAGTAATTTCTAACTCACCCCCGCTCCCTGCTCCCTGCTCCCCTGCCTCTTCAATCCCTGCCTCTTCTGTGAGGATTATTCTTCTGCGCCCTGAATTTTCAGTAACAAAGCACCTAAAGCCCAACCCACGAAGATTAAGCCGAAAGACAATAGTGCTGCATTTAAAATTTCGCCGCCCATTGGTGTGATACTCCTTTAAGAATGGTTGATGAGAGTTCAATCTCCAGGTTTCCCCTGAGATTTCCGGTTTTGGGACTGTTTCACAAGATTGAAGTGATGACTCAAATCTAATTTTCACCAGTCCAATTCAAAAATGCTCACAAATGCTCACATTTTCTTTTTGCTTAAACCTAGTAGTGTAAGCAGTTTAATTTTATGTCTACCAATTGCCTGATGTAGTTTTAGGTAAACTAGCTCTACCAGAAGCTCTACAAAGGCTACTGTTTAATTAGACCTGTGTAAATAATTCTAAACCAGTTTGATGATCAATCTCTAATTTTGGCTGATGGCAGTCACTTAATTACATCATTTTTTAATAATCTTATGTATCAAAGTCATGAATATCAGGCAGTAAATTTACAGAAAAAAAATCGCCCATGTTTGGCGCTGACACTGGGAGATCCGGCGGGAATTGGTCCTGAAGTAATTTTAAAAGCTTTGGCGGATGCAATTATTAGTCAAAACTGCGACGTGACGGTTGTAGGTAGTAAGGATTTGCTGATCCAGGTTTATGAAAGGCTGAATGCCACAGATTTAGCAAATCCAGACGAGTTACAAGTTATGGATGTGCCATTAGATAGGGAAGTTGCCGACAATATTATTATAGGTAGGGGTAATGCGGCTAGTGGTGCGGCGAGTTTTGCCTATATGGAATCTGCGATCGCCTGCACACTTTCCGGTAAGTTTGATGGTATTGTCACAGGCCCCATTGCTAAATCTGCTTGGAAGTTGGCAGGTTACAATTATCCAGGGCAAACGGAACTTTTAGCTGAAAAATCTGGGGTTGACCGCTTCGGGATGTTATTTGTGGCGCGATCGCCTTATACTGGTTGGATACTCCGAACTCTACTTGCTACCACACATATTCCTCTTTGTCAAGTATCCACTACATTAACACCGGAGTTGTTAACGAGAAAATTAGATTTACTGGTGGAGTGTCTAGCAGCAGACTTTGGGTTAAAAAATGGGAGAATTGCGATCGCAGGTTTAAATCCCCACAGTGGCGAACAGGGACAACTGGGAACAGAAGAACAAGATTGGTTAATTCCCTGGTTAGAACAAGAACGGCAAAAACGCCCCAATTTTCAGCTAGATGGACCCATACCACCAGATACAATGTGGGTGAAACCTGGTCAAGCTTGGTATGGTAATGCTGCTATTCAAAATCCTGCCGATGCGTATTTGGCACTTTATCACGACCAAGGCTTAATTCCAGTGAAGTTGATGGCTTTTGACCGCGCCGTTAACACTTCTATTGGTTTACCTTTTGTGCGGACTTCACCAGATCATGGTACAGCATTTGATATTGCCGGTCAGGGAATTGCTGATGCGACAAGTATGAAAGCGGCGATAGAGTTGGCGACTGAGTTAGTTTGTCAAAGGCTGAGGGTTGGTAGTAGAAAGTAACCTTGGTTTTTTCAGCGCTTTCTATCATGGATTTACTGAACCGCAGAGGCGCAGAGTACACAGAGTCAAAACCCCTGTAGAGACATTCCATGGAACGTCTCTACATTTAAATTCATACTTTGTTTGAGCAACGCCTAAATTGATAATCCAGCATCAAACTAATGATTAGTATTGATAAAATTCAATGCTGCTTTAATGTGAATAAACTATAAATATTACTAATGAGTAACTTGAGAAATTAACATTTTACTAATTAGAGTTTTTAGTTCAATATAAAAGTATATTGAAGTTTCTAGATTTTTGTAGGTGAAAATAAATGGTCATCCTGACAGAAAACACTCAAGCTATTAATGTCGGACGTTTGACAGTTCAAACGGTAGAAATTGCCCCTACAACCACTGCTATTCGTTGTCTTGATTGGGATCGAGAGCGTTTTGATGTGGAATTTGTTTTGCGAAATGGAACAACATATAACTCATTTTTAATTGCGGGTGAAAAAACTGCTTTAGTTGACACTTCACATAGCAAATTTGAGGAACTCTATCTTGAGATAGTTACAGGTTTAATTGATCCAAATAAAATAGATTATTTGATTGTTAGCCACACGGAACCAGACCATAGTGGTTTAGTTAAGGATATTTTACAGTTAGCTCCTGAGATTACGGTTGTTGGTTCTAAGGTAGCCATTCAGTTTCTAGAAAATATGGTTCACCAGCCATTTAAATCGCTGGTGGTAAAAAGCGGAGAGCGTTTAGATTTAGGTAATGGTCACAACTTAGAATTTATATCTGCACCTAACTTACACTGGCCGGATACAATTTTAACATACGATCATAAAACAGGTATTCTCTACACCTGCGATGTGTTTGGAATGCACTATTGTGATGACCATACTTATGATGAGAATTTCTCCGCCATCGAAGATGATTTTAAATATTACTATGATTGTCTCATGGGACCGAATGCGCGCTCTGTCTTAGCAGCTTTCAAACGTATTGCCAACTTAGAAATCAAGACAGTTGCTACAGGTCATGGACCCCTCTTACAATATCATATTCACCAATGGTTAAACAAGTATTTAACCTGGAGTTTAGAGCAAGCTAAAACAGAGATATTAGTGGCTTTGTTTTATGCTGAAGATTACGCCTATAGCGAACATTTAGCCTATAGTTTAGGGAATGGATGTACTAAAACAGGTGTGGCTGTAGAATTTATAGATATTAATAGTGCTGAACCACAAGAAGTTAGAGAATTAGTATCTCAAGCTTCTGGGATAGTGATTGCTATGCCATCGCAATATTCAGTTACGGCTCAAGCTGCTTTAAATACTATCTTAGCGGCTGTGCATCAGAAGCAGACAATAGGTTTGTTAGAGTCTGGGGGTGGAGAAGATGAACCTGTTTATCCCTTACGGAATAAGTTTCAAGAGTTAGGATTAGTTGAAGCATTTCCCCCCATTTTAATTAAAGAAACTCCAACAGAAAGCACAGAAAAACTGTGTGAAGAAGCGGGTACAGATATGGGTCAATGGTTGACCCGCGATCGCACCATCAAAAAAAATAAATCCATCAACACAGATTTAGAAAAAGCTTTAGGAAGAATTAGCACTGGGTTATATATTATCACCACCAAAAAAGGTGAAGTTCAAAGTGCAATGTTAGCTTCTTGGGTGATACAAGCAAGTTTAAATCCTTTAGGAGTAGCCGTTGCTGTTTCTAAAGAACGCGCAATTGAATCTTTAATGCAACGAGGCGATCGCTTCGTTTTAAATGTCCTCGGAGAAGATAACTATCAAGGATTAATGAAACATTTTCTCAAGCGTTTTGCTCCCGGTGCAGACCGTTTTGAAGGAGTAAAAACTTATCCAGCAATTAATAATTCCCCCATCCTCGCAGACTCTTTAGCCTATATGGAATGTGAAATCACCAGCCGCATGGATTGTGGCGACCATTGGGTGATTTACAGCACTGTCAAAATCGGCAGAGTCGCCGATGTCAACGGACTGACCACCGTTCATCACCGCAAAATCGGCAATCATTACTAAATCAATGACTAGGAATTTTAGATTTTGGATTTTGGATTTTAGATTGAAACCCCATCCCCAATAGTATGTACAAACCTGTTTTAGAAAACGGCAAAATCTCTGTTTACGAAATTAATCGTGGTCGCATCGTCCGCACGTTGGAATTCATTCAAGATGTGATTGTGATTTCCTTATGTATTGGTTTATTTAGCTTCATGGCTATTGAGGTATGGGATATGTTTCTTTCCCTGCTTCCTCCTTTAGATTTCCATGTTGTTACTGCCGATATCTTGTTTTTGCTCATTTTAGTTGAGTTATTTCGGCTGCTAATTATTTACCTCCAAGAACAACGCATATCTATTGGCGTAGCTGTGGAAGTTTCCATTGTCTCCGCATTAAGAGAAGTGATTGTTAAAGGTGTACTAGAAACAAATTGGAGTCAAGTTTTAGCGACTTGCGCCTTCTTATTAGTGTTGGGAATCCTGTTAATTCTGCGAGTTTGGTTACCTCCTACCTTTGACGGTATTGACCCAGAACAAAAAATATCCCAACACTATCGAAATCGCCATAAACAAGAATTAGGAATTAGGGAATAGCACCGCAGGGCGGAAGTCACGTCGCTGCGCTCCGAATTCAAAATTCAAAATTCAAAATTCAAAGTCAAAAATAAAAAGTCATACCAATTATTTATGAGGATGCGCCGAATAATTATATGAGAAACGTTCGCGCAGCGCATACCGCAAAAGACGCAAAGGACACAAAGAAAGAAAGAATTTTAGCGTAGCTTTACACAGAAATGGTACCAAAAATCAAAGTGTATTAATCCCCCCCATTTACAGGAGATGATTATGACAGTTGCTACATTTAGTCGCCCCAGAGATGTACAAGTGGCAAATATTGGTGAACAAACGCTAATGTTGCGATCGCGTACTTGGGATCGTCTAAAATTTGAAATTGAGTATTCCCGTCAAAAGGGAACTACAGCCAATTCTTATCTGATTCAGGCTGACAAAATAGCTTTAATTGACCCTCCTGGGGAATCTTTCACGGCTATTTACTTAGAAGAACTAGCACAACGTCTTGATTTCATTACTCTTGATTACATTATTCTCGGTCACGTCAACCCCAACCGTCGAGTTACCCTCGAAAAGTTGCTTTCCCTAGCACCCCAAGCTACCTTAATTTGCTCCCGTCCGGCTGCGAATGCTTTGAAAACCGATTTTCCTGAGTGGGAATCACGCATTCAAGCTGTGCGTTTTGAAGATTCTTTGGATTTAGGACAAGGACATCACTTGACATTTATCACAGTTCCTACTCCCCGTTGGCCTGATGGTCTTTGTAGCTACGACCCTGTAAGCAAGATTCTGTACACAGACAAATTTTTTGGCGCGCATATTTGCGAAGATACCTTATTTGATGAAGACTGGAAAACATTAGACGCGGAACGCCATTATTACTTCGACTGTCTCCATGCACCCCAAGCCAAACAAGTTGAAGCAACTTTAGATAAATTGGCGCTGTTGCCAGCTAGATGTTATGCTCCTGGTCATGGTCCAGTGGTGCGTTATAGTCTGAGTCGTTTTACCTATGATTACCGTCAATGGTGTCAAGCACAAAAATCTCAAGATTTAAGCGTCGCTTTACTTTATACTTCTGCTTATGGCAGTACAGCAATTTTAGCTCATGCGATCGCTCAAGGTTTGATTGAAAATGATGTCAATGTCGAATCCATCAACTGTGAACTCGCAGACCCCGCAGATATTACCCGAATAATCGACGCTAGCGATGGATTTATTATCGGTTCTCCCACTTTAGGCGGTCATGCACCCACCCAAATTCAAACCGCTTTAGGTATAGTCCTCTCAACGGCGGCGAAAACTAAGTTAGCTGGGGTGTTTGGTTCCTACGGTTGGAGTGGCGAAGCCATAGATTTAATTGAAGGTAAACTCAAAGATGCTAACTACCGTTTAGGCTTTGACACAATTCGGGTACGCTTTAGCCCTACACAAGAAATTCTCGCACAATGTCAAGCCGCAGGTGCGACTTTTGCCCAAACTTTAAAGAAAACAAAGAAACTACGTACTCCTCGCCAAGTCGTTCCAGAAGCCAAAATCGACCGTACCGAACAAGCTGTAGGCAGAATTATTGGTTCTTTGTGTGTAGTTACAACTCGTGATTTAGAAAACCATAAAGGTATTTTAACTTCATCGGTATCTCAAGCCACATTTAATCCACCAGGAATTATGATTGCTGTTGCTCAAGAACAGAATGCAGACTTAATGCATCAACCTGGAGATAGATTTGTGCTGAATATCCTTAAAGAAGGTAGAAATTTACGACGTTATTTTTTCCGTCAAAGCACATTAGGAGAAAATCCCTTTACCAATCTGGAGACAAAAACTGCTGATAATGGTTGTTTAGTCTTAACTGAAGCATTAGCTTATCTAGAATGTACCGTCACCAACCTACTTGAATGTGGTGATAGATGCATAATTTATGCCATAGTCGAGCAAGGCGAAGTGTTAGAACACGATGGCGTGACTGCCGTTGAACATCGCAAATCAGGTAGCCATTATTAACAGTTATCAGTTATCAGTCAAGAGATATACAGCAGGTTGCAGGTAGATGAAATACAAAGAGCAATAGTGAAACTCTTGTGGGGTGGGCATACTTCGACTAAGCTCAGTACAAGTCTTGCCCGCCCTTGTGTACGGATAAAATTCTATCAGTTGTGCTAGATGAACTCAAACCTAATCCATAGACTATACTCTATGGTCAGACCCAAAAAATGATTATATAAGAATTAATTACAGTAGACATTATCGATTTATTTTGTTAGATATTTCCTTTTTGGGAAATATAACGGTAAGATAAACATAATATTAAGCAAAAATAAAATTCCCTTATCTAGAATCATTAGCTAACTGAGAGCCAAGCTAACTTTGCTCCCAGAATTGATAATTTGTGCTATCAATACAGAGGTTAATTTTATGGCTCAGTTTCTCCTGGAGACTGTTTGGCTAGTTCCTTTCTATGCCTTAACAGGTGGACTTTTAGCAATTCCCTGGTCGCCGGGAATCATTCGCAAAACAGGATCAAGACCAGCCGGTTATGTCAATTTAATCATGACATTTTTGGCATTAGTTCATAGTGTCTTAGCTTTCCAATGTACCTGGAATCAACCACCCCAAGAAATATTTATTCCTTGGCTATCTACCGCAGGTTTAAACCTCACAATTTCCTTAGAAATCTCTTCGGTTAGCGTGGGCGCAATGGTGATAGTAACTGGCTTAAATTTCTTAGCGCAAATTTTTGCCCTGGGTTACATGGAAATGGATTGGGGTTGGGGACGCTTCTATTCTTTATTGGGATTATTTGAAGCGGGATTATGTGCTTTATGTTTGTGCAATAATCTGTTTTTCAGCTATGTAATTTTGGAAGTCCTAACATTAGGAACATATCTATTAGTCGGCTTATGGTTTAGTCAACCTTTGGTAGTCACTGGTGCTAGAGATGCTTTCTTAACCAAGCGGGTAGGAGACTTATTCTTACTAATGGGAGTCTTGGGTTTATGGACTTTATCAGGTACTTGGGATTATACAGAATTAGCTGCATGGGCAAATAATGCTCAAGTAGATCCCACTGTGATTACATTAGTAGGTTTAGCATTAGTTGCGGGGCCGATGGGTAAATGCGCTCAATTTCCTTTGCATTTGTGGTTAGATGAAGCGATGGAAGGCCCTGTTCCCAGTACAATTTTGCGGAACTCGGTAGTAGTTGCGAGTGGTGCATGGGTATTAATTAAACTGCAACCTGTATTAACTTTATCACCTGTGGTTTCATCGTTTATTATCGCTATCGGTGTGGTGACTGCTGTCGGTGCATCTTTAATTGCGATCGCACAAATTGACATGAAACGCTGCTTATCTTATTCTGTTAGTGCTTACATGGGCTTAGTATTTATTGCTGTAGGCACACAACAAGAAGAAACAGCACTATTGTTAGTACTTACCCATGCTTTAGCTTCAGCATTATTGGTCATGAGTACCGGCGGTATTGTTTGGAATAGCATCACCCAAGATGTCACTCAACTGGGAGGACTGTGGACACGTCGCCCCATTTCTGGGTTAGCTTTCATGGTGGGGACATTAGGATTAATTGCTTTTCCCCCATTAGGTAGCTTTTGGGCTTTGGTAAAATTAGCTGATGGACTGTGGGAAACTTCCCCTTGGTTAGTGGGAGTGATTATTTTAGTCAACGCCTTAACAGCATTCAGTTTAACCAGAGAATTTGGCTTAATTTTCGGTGGTAAAGCTAAACAAATGAGTGAGCGATCGCCTGAAGTTCACTGGCCGATGATCATGCCCATGATGATTTTATTTGGCTTGGTGTTGCATTTGCCTTTAGTGTTACAAAGCTTATCAATATTACCTGATTGGGCAAGTTTGAATAAAGATGTCGTACTATTACTCATTTGGTCAAGTATTTTTGGTTGTAGCATTAGCGCCGTCATTTATTTAGGCAATATTCCCAAACCAATCCGCCTTCCTTGGAAACCCTTACAAGACTTATTTGCTTACGATTTTTACACCCCCAAACTTTATCGCGTCACCATCATTTTCGGCGTTGCCCAACTTTCCAAATTTGCTGATATGGTTGACCGCTTCATAGTTGATGGCATCGTGAATTTAGTCGGGTTATTTTCCCTATTAGGTGGCGAAGGTTTAAAATATAGTACCACTGGACAGACCCAAACTTATGCCTTCACCGTACTTTTAGGAGTAGGCGTTTTATGTGCCTGGATAACTTGGCCATTCTGGAAAATACAGTTTTTAGATTTAATGTTTTAAGACTGCACCAATCACGCAACAACTCTCCAAAACTCTCATTCCTCTGTGTCCTCTCTACGAGACGCTGCGCGAACTGCGTCTCTGCGGTTCGTTCCCTCATAATTTTGCATAAATTCTAGTCCATCACCAATTCCCAAATTAATATGTTGAGTTTTCTGATTTGGATACCAATTCTCAGCGCTGTAATTATCGGGTTTTTACCCAGTAAACTCGTTCCAGCTAGTCGCATTCGCTTAGTATCTTTAATCGTAGCAGGCATAGTTTTATGCTGGAATCTGTTTATTTTGCTGAAATTCGATATCAGCACTCCAGGGATGCAATTTGAAGAATATTTACCGTGGAATGAAACCTTGGGTTTGACTTATCAACTAGGGGTTGATGGGTTATCAATTTTGATGTTGATACTTAATAGTTTACTCACCTGGATTGCTATTTACAGCAGTGATAAAGAAACTGAACGCCCACGACTTTTTTACGCCCTAATTTTATTTATTAGTGGTGGCGTTGCTGGGGCATTTTTAGCAGAAAACTTGTTGTTATTCTTCTTATTCTACGAACTAGAATTAATTCCCTTCTACTTATTAATTTCAATTTGGGGAGGAGAAAAACGGGCTTATGCTGGCATCAAGTTCTTAATTTATACTGCTGTTTCCGGTGCTTTCATTTTAGCCACCTTCTTAGGTCTGGTATTCCTCACTGGTGCAAACAGTTTTGCCTTCGATGCTGTATCTACCCAAAATATTTCCGCAGGTTTACAACTCGTCCTCCTGATAGGAATTATTATCGGCTTTGGAATTAAAATACCTCTCGTTCCCTTCCATACTTGGCTACCTGATGCTTATGTTGAAGCTTCCGCACCCATTGCGATTTTATTAGGTGGCGTGTTGGCGAAGTTGGGAACCTATGGACTGTTACGCTTTGGGATGGGAATGTTTCCCGAAGCTTGGACTGTGGTTGCACCAACTTTAGCTATTTGGGGGGCTGTTAGTGCAATTTATGGGGCGGTAATTGCGATCGCGCAAACAGACATCAAGCGCATGGTAGCATACAGTTCCATCGGTCACATGGGTTATGTATTGCTAGCTAGCGCCTCTAGCACAGCTTTAGCACTAGTGGGTGCAATTGCTCAAATGTTCAGCCACGGTTTAATTTTGGCAATTCTCTTCCACCTAGTGGGAGTCATAGAATCCAAAGTTGGTACACGTGAATTAGATAAACTCAACGGCTTAATGAGTCCTATTCGCGGTTTACCTTTTATTAGCGCCCTACTGGTTCTCAGTGGGATGGCTAGTGCGGGAATTCCCGGTTTAACAGGATTTGTGGCGGAATTTATTGTATTTCAAGGTAGTTTCTCAGCCTTTCCCTTACCCACACTATTATGTGTAGCATCTAGCGGCTTAACAGCAGTGTATTTCGTTATTCTCCTCAACCGCACCTGTTTTGGCAAGTTGGATAATAATTTAGCTTACTACCCCAAGGTTGTCTGGGCGGAAAAGATTCCGGCTATAGTTTTGGCGGTTCTAATTATCTTTTTGGGTGTACAACCGACTTGGTTAGTGCGTTGGAGTGAAACTACAACTACAGCTATGGTGGCGACAATTACTCCTATGGAAAAAACTGTGGTTGCTCAAGTTACTGTGAAGTAATTAGCAGGATATGAAAATGAGCGAACCGCCAAGTCGCCCGCGCGCAGCGATGCCCGCAAGGGCTGTAGAGCGCCAAGGGAGAAATTAAATTTAAAATCAAAATTTAGAGGCAATAGCAATGGTACAAACTCCAGAAAAATCTACTAGTAAATTACCTCCTTCTCAACATGAATTTGCTGATATCATTCATCGGCTAGAAGCAGGTGGTTCGATGTTACCAGATACACCTGAAAATTTAAAACAAATTATCGGCATTTATAAAGCTTATGCTGTACCGATGGATTTTTACTGGCGTAATTTGCTTTATATCGCCGAACGAGAATTTTTAAATCCTTTGCCCTTTTTTAAATACTTCTTGCCGAAGGAGTATTTGGAATTGCATAATCATTATGCTGGTGATGATGCAGAATTAAGAGTTTGGCGCGGTGAAGCAACTGCACATCCTGAACTTTTGGCATTTATGGAAAAGGGTGAAACCTTGAAAATGCCTAAGTTATTGCATCACTTATTCCATGACCG
This sequence comes from Nodularia sp. LEGE 04288, assembly GCF_963896525.1. Classification (NCBI taxonomy): domain Bacteria; kingdom Bacillati; phylum Cyanobacteriota; class Cyanophyceae; order Nostocales; family Nodulariaceae; genus Nodularia; species Nodularia sp. LEGE 04288. The sequence continues at coordinate 36,225 of NZ_CAWQOY010000114.1, read as the reverse complement.
CATCAATATGGAATTTGCTGAAGCTTGTATGCGGGCTATGTTTTGGCACAGGGGAATGGGTGGGAAATTTGACCCTTATTTAGATAGTCCAGAATATATAGCCAACGCTGATAAAGCTATCAAAGCTTATTTCCAAGGAAACCCCGTAATGTTGGGGCTTTATAAACTGTTCCCAGATATGTTTTTAGAACAGTGTCGCCAAATGTCTTACTATTCTAATTTGGGGCTATTCTGGGAAGTCATGGCTCCGGTATTTTTTGAAATGTCAGATTTATATGACGAAGGAAAAATTACCACTGTCCCAGAAGCGATGAATTTTCTGGTAAATGGCATTTTTGCAGTCGCAAGTCGTCCAATTTACCATCATGTTTATATCCGTGGTGAATGCTACGAAATCGTTCCCAAATCTGAAGGTTTTGTCTGGTTGTATGAAGCTGCGTTACCTTATGTAGAAGCTGTTTTTTATCGGACAGCACCTTTTAGGGGAACAAAATCTTATAATGCTCAAGCGGGTCAAGTACCAAATAAGCAAGAAGATTTCCACTATGGTATTCTCTATGCTGATGTATTTCCGGTGGGAACAGCAGGTATTCCCCCAACATTATTAATGCAAGATATGCTGCATTTCTTGCCAGATTATCTGATTGAAGATTACAAAAAACATTGCCGAGGCGAAGATGATATGTTGATTCAGTTGGGAATTACTTTTCAACGGTCAATGTACAATGTTACATCTGCGGTAATTCAAGCATTACGCACAGCATTACATCATCCTTTAGATGACCCTGATCCTGAGCATTTACAAGCCAATAGAGACTTTTATGAGGCGCAGTTAAATCGCTTTACTCGGACTGATTACGGTATGCGTAATGCTGCCCGTTTAGGTGATATTCAAAGCCAGGATTATCGCTAAAATTGATCCAGTTCATTTTTCTGAGTCAGGTAGTGGAGGGCGGGCAGGATGCCCACCCCACAACATTTATAATATTATTGGCAAGTGCTATCTTTAAAACTGCCAGTGTCAATCTTGGATGATTAAGTTACTTTTAATTAAGTGTTTTTGCATAGCCACAATTACAGCTTGAGAGCGATCGCTTACTTCTAATTTATGTAAAATAGCATGAACATGAACTCTCACCGTTCCAGTAGTAATATATAATGCCAAAGCAATTTCTTGGTTAGTTTTTCCGGCTGCCAAAAATGACAAAATTTCTTGTTCACGCTGAGTCAGAGGATTGGCTGCTTTGGAGAGATTTTCCCCATCCGGTTCAGAAGCAAAAGTAGAACGAATTTCCTGTGTTGCGGTTTCATCCCACCAAGATGCACCCATAGCCACAGAACGCAGTGCTAATACTAATTTTTCCGCAGCAATTCCTTTGAGACAATAACCTTGAGCGCCAGACGCAATCAACCGCGAAATCAGGGTTTTTTGGGAATGGGAAGTTAAAACTAAGATTGGTAAAAGAGGATTTTGCTGTTTGATTTGTTTACACGCCTCAAGTCCGCCAATTCCTGGTAATCCCACATCCAACAGCACTACATCCAAAGTGTGTTGACTAACTAACTCAATCGCAGTTTCACCATCTTCAGCTTCAGCTACAATCTCTAACCCAATCTCTTCTTGCAATCGCACGCGCAAGCCTAAACGAAATAGTTCATCATCCTCAACTAGGAGAATTTTGATGGGGGTAGACAGCATCTCACACAGTTAGAGAGGACTGGAACGGGTATACAGGAAGCTTAAAAGCAAACATAGCTCCAACGGGTAATATGTTCTCTGCCCAGATTATACCGCCGTGGGCTGTAATAATTTGGCGAGATAGATAAAGTCCTAATCCTGAGCCTTTGGTTTGGCGTTGGCTATGTCCTTGATAAAATCGTTCAAATAAATGGGAAAACTCTTCGGGCTGCATACCCGCACCTGTATCCAAAATTTTTACAACTTGATAGGCAGATTGCGATTCTAACACAACTTCCACACGGCCATTGCGGGGCGTATGGTTAATTGCATTCACTAAAAGATTGATTAAGACTCGTTCTAATTGTAAAGCATCACCTTCCACCCACAAAGATTGTCGCCAATCGGATTCACCATAATTAACACAGAGATATACACGCCGATTTGCGGCTAACTCGGTGAGAGTACCAGCCGCTTCTTCTGTCAGCAGAGCTAAATCTACAGGTGCTAAGTTAAGTTCTAAGCCTTCAGTATCATTACGATAGATATCTAATAAAGTTTGTAACAATTGCAGTGAAGTTTGATGACTACGCGCCATTGTGGCTAAAACTTTTTGCTGTGCTGGTAATACAGGGCCAAATTTTTCAGCTTCAAAGGCTTTGAGAGTTTCAATTGCACCTAATAACGGCGTTTTCAGGTCGTGGGTAAGTGTTGAAGCAAAATCTTCTCGGACTCTGACTAATTCTGCTTGTGCTTCTAGTTTGGCACGAGTTAAGGCGATCGCATCTTCAGAACGGCGCAGGCGATCGCTCAACATACCTGTGACAATCAACGCCATTGCTGCGATCGCTCTACTAGCAATTGTCGAAGCCTTAATCATTTTACCTCCTGGCAATACAAGATTCAACATAGTTAAAAACACAGCCGCAATGGTAACTTTAAAAGTTGCACGCCTTCCCAACCAAGCATTTGTCAATAAAATCGGACCTGTGTACAGATACCCAAAAACGTAAGGAATCGGTGTAGAAAACTCCAGCACAATCACAAATATATATAAGCCAGCGATGATTAAATATCTGCCCCAACGCGATTCTTGATTAAAACCTTTAGTTATAAAATGTCTCATCCAATAAATTACGTATTACTAATTAAATGTCCAATTGTTAGTTTTCTGTGAGTGCGATGACGCGCAAAATGATATAGCATCCCTATTTTATTTATTTTATTATATTTGACCTATTAAGAGAATTGTTTAGAGCATTTAGCTAAAAATAAACACTTTCCTAAACATCATAAACGTTTAAATAAACACTATATATAGAAAAATATACCCCGTTTTATACCCTTCTAATACTTGCTTTAATAGAGAAATTAATTGATGATCAAAATTGTTACAACTTGAGAGAACCAAAATTATGTTCTCTATAAATCAGATAAATGCTGACATGGCATTAGGTTTAATAAGTACAAAAATCACGAACAATAGCTGTCATTGTGGCATTTCCTTAACCAGCTTGAAACTGCCCGAAAAATGCTTTGCTTTGGGAATCATCCGAGATAACCAAATTATCCTAGCAAGTACCGAAACCACTATTTGGTGTGAAGATTACATCCTAGCTGTGGCTATAAGTACAGCCTCAGTTCCAGAGCTAAAACTTGCCCTGAATAAAAAGCATCCGGTTCACTACTCATCCCAAGAATGTTTAATTAATCATTCCAAAATAACCTATCGGGAGCCTTTTTAATTCATGTTACAAGGATGGATACAAATTACTTTAACCTTACTAATTGTCATTGCCACAACTCCCTTACTAGGAAAATACATGGCGCGGGTGTTCATGGGAGAACAAACACTACTCGACCCCATAATTAATCCCTTAGAAAGAATAATATTTGCCATTAGTGGAGTCCGTCCCCAACAAAATTTAACAGGCTGGCAATATGCCCAAGAATTGCTGTATAGCAATCTAGTAATGGGGATTTTAGTCTACTTCATACTCATGTTTCAGGGATGGTTGCCATTAAATCCCACAGAGTTAGGCGCACCAACTTGGGATTTAGGACTGCATACTGCCATTTCCTTTCTCACCAACACCAACCAACAGCATTATTCGGGTGAAACAACTTATAGCTATGCTAGCCAAGTCTTCGCCCTCGGTTTCTTTATGTTCACTTCAGCTGCAACGGGTTTAGCAGTTGCGATCGCCTTTATTCGGGGTTTAACTGGCAGACCACTAGGTAACTTTTACACCGACCTCACCAAATCAATCACACGGATATTATTACCAATATCAATAGTTGGCGGATTGCTTTTACTATTAGCAGGTGTACCAGAAACCTTAGCAGGTCCAGCCACAGTAACCACCTTAGAAGGCGCAACTCAAGTAATTGCCCGTGGACCAGTAGCGCATTTTGAAATTATCAAACAACTGGGAGAAAACGGAGGTGGCTTCTTTGGAATTAACTCAGCACATCCCTTTGAAAATCCCAATGGCTTTTCTAACCTATTAGAAATGTGGGCGATGATTGCCATCCCCGCATCCCTAATTTATACCTACGGTGTCTTTACTAATAATCGTAAACAAGCATGGTTAGTATTTTGGATGGTATTTATAATTTTCGTCTTCTTAATAGGAATTACAGTAGTAGGCGAATTTCAAGGAAATCCCCTCATTAATCCCCTCTTAGGAGAACAACAACCCAACCTAGAAGGAAAAGAAGTCAGATTTGGTTGGGCGCAAACAGCACTCTGGGCAGTCATGACCACAGCCACAATGTGCGGCGCTGTCAACGGAATGCACGACTCATTAATGCCTCCAGGCGGATTTGCCACACTCTTTAATATGTTCCTGCAAATCATTTGGGGAGGACAAGGAACCGGCACAGCTTTTCTATACATCTACTTAATTTTGGCAGTATTCCTCACCGGCTTAATGGTAGGAAGAACACCAGAATTTTTAGGACGCAAAATCGAGAAAAAAGAAATCGTCCTCGCCAGCGTCGTCTTATTAGTTCATCCTTTCGCCATCCTGATTCCCTGGGCAATAGTCTTTGCCTTTCCTGACACCCTCTCAGGTATTAGCAACCCAGGATTTCATGGAGTTTCCCAAGTAGTTTACGAATACGCATCCGCCGCCGCCAACAACGGTTCAGGATTTGAAGGATTAGGTGATGACACACTTTGGTGGAACCTCAGCGCCGCAGCCAGTATTTTGGCGGGGCGTTATATACCAATTATTGCACTGCTACTTTTGGCAGATAGTATGTCTCGTAAACAACCTGTTCCTATGACCACAGGTACTTTAAGAACAGACACCAGACTCTTCACAGGAGTGACAAGCGGAGTAATTTTAATCCTGGGCGCACTCACCTTCCTCCCCGCCTTAGTCTTAGGCCCCCTAGCAGAAGCATTCCAACTAGCCACAGGAAGATAAAAATCTTTCTTCCTTCTTTGCGCCTTTGCGCCTTTGCGTGTTAGCGAAGCGGGGCGTAGCCCGAAAAAAAATCCAACTCATCAACCCAAAATGCAAACAACAAAACCGCGAAAAAAACGCAAACATAAACCCCAAACCAAACCAAGCGGACTCTACACACGAGCATTTCAACAAGCATTTGCCAAACTATCCCCACGTAACATGATAAAAAATCCAGTCATGTTCGTAGTTTGGCTAGGTACAATCGTCACAGCGCTGATGACAATTGCACCGAACATATTTGGCCCCACACCAGGAGAAAATCCGCGATTATTCAACGGACTGATCACCCTAATATTATTCTCAACCCTTGTCTTTGCCAACTTTGCCGAAGCCGTAGCCGAAGGACGAGGGAAAGCTCAAGCAGATGCCTTGCGATCGGCCAAATCCGATGCTCAAGCCAAAAAAATTCTCCCTGATGGTTCCCTCCAAGAACTAAGTTCCACAGCCTTACGGCGCGGTGACACAATCAAAGTAACTGCTGGTGATATCATCCCCGCCGACGGTGAAGTAATTAAAGGTGTGGCTTCCGTGGATGAATCAGCAATTACAGGAGAATCAGCACCAGTATTAAAAGAACCGGGTTCAGACATTGCCAGTTCAGTCACCGGAGGAACACGTATTACCTCCGACGAACTGATAATTCGGGTGACTAACGACCCAGGACAAGGCTTTCTTGACCGAATGATTAGTTTAGTAGAAGGTGCTTCCCGCAGCAAAACACCCAATGAAATTGCCCTGACAGTATTGCTGGCAGTTCTCACCCAGGTATTTTTAGTTGTAATTGCCACACTACCAACAGTGTCAGTCTACGTCAACTCACCCATAAGTATTGCCGTACTCATCGCCTTACTAGTAGCCCTCATTCCCACCACCATCGGCGGATTATTAAGCGCCATTGGCATTGCAGGCATGGATAGAGTCGCCCAATTTAATGTCATTGCCACCTCTGGAAGGGCGGTAGAAGCCTGCGGAGATATCAACACCCTGATTTTAGATAAAACAGGTACGATTACCTTGGGAAACCGCTTGGCAGAAGAATTTATTCCCATCAACGGTCATGCAATAGCAGATGTAGCGCAAGTTGCCCTGGCATCGAGTGTATTTGATGAAACCCCAGAAGGCAAATCAATTGTCAAGCTCGCAGAGAAATTAGGCGCAAAATTAGATTTTGATACCAAGCAAGCAGAAGGTATTGAATTTTCTGCCAAAACCCGCATGAGTGGTACTGACTTATCCAATGGGGTAGAAATTCGTAAAGGTGCAGTAGATGCCATTAAAGGCTTTGTCCGTTCTCGCCAGGGAAAATTAACGCCGGAACTGGATACTGCTTTTGAGCGAATTTCTCGCTTAGGTGGTACTCCCTTAGCACTTTGCAAAAATGATGATATTTACGGTGTAATTTATCTCAAAGATATTATTAAACCGGGGATTCGAGAACGGTTTGACCAAATGCGCCGCATGGGAATTAAAACCATCATGCTCACCGGAGATAACCGGATTACCGCATCTGTAATTGCCGCAGAAGCCGGAGTTGATGACTTTATTGCCGAAGCCACACCTGAAGACAAAATCGAAGTCATAAAAGCTGAACAAGCCCAAGGAAAACTCGTAGCCATGACTGGAGATGGGACCAACGATGCCCCAGCCCTAGCCCAAGCAAACGTAGGTGTGGCAATGAATACAGGTACTCAAGCAGCCAAAGAAGCTGCTAACATGGTAGACCTAGATTCCGATCCCACCAAGTTAATTGATATCGTCACCATTGGTAAACAACTACTAATTACCCGTGGCGCACTCACCACTTTTTCCATAGCCAACGACATCGCCAAATACTTCGCCATCCTCCCCGCCATCTTCTCAGGAATTGGCGTTGGCGCTCTCAATATAATGGGTTTAGCAAGTACCCAATCAGCAGTTTTATCAGCCCTAATTTACAACGCCTTAATCATTCCCGCACTTATCCCCCTAGCACTAACTGGCGTAAAATTTCGACCATTAACCGCAGACCAACTTTTACAACGGAACATTTTCATCTACGGATTTGGCGGCGTAATAGCACCCTTCATAGCCATCAAAATCATAGACGTTTTAATTACAACCATAGGACTAGCCTAATCAAAAACTCCGCGCTCCTTTGCGTTTAAATTATGAAAAAATTATCCCTCTTTCTCTTCCTCACCCTTTCCCTCAACGTATTCCTAGCACAAGCCGTATATGCAGCCACCCCTGACGAAATATCACGCGCTGCATCTTACGCCATTGGACTTTTAGGAATCGCCACTATAGGCGTAAGCACTTATTTATTCCTTGTCATTTTTCAACCAGAGAAATTCTAATGAGCCAAATTACTAAAGCCATTCGTTCCACATTAGCCTTGTGGATATTAACAGCCTTCCTCTATCCCTTATTCATGCTGATTTGTGGACAGATAGCCTTTCCCTTCCATGCCAACGGGAGCTTAATCACCAACAATCAAGGCACAGTAGTCGGTTCAGCCTTAATTGGTCAACCCTTTGCAAGCGATCGCTATTTTTGGAGTCGCCCTAGTGTTATTGACTACAGCACCAGCCCCGAAATCGCTACCACAGGACAGTCAGGAGCCAGTAACCTAGCACCCAGTAACCCCGAACTTCTCGAACGCATTCAAGGAGAAGTCACACGGCTACAACAAGCCAATATTCAACCCACGGCTGACTTAGTTTATACCTCTGGCTCTGGTTTAGATCCACATATCAGTCCTGAATCCGCCCAAGCACAAGTATCACGGATTGCTGCTGTCCGTAATGTGGATACCCAACAAATTCAAAACCTGATATCTCTCAACACCGAAGGTAGATTTCTGGGTATATTCGGTGAACCTGGAGTTAATGTTCTCCAGTTAAATCTAGCTTTAGATGCTTTATGATTCATTCTCATACCCCCTCCCCCGACAGTTCTTATATTCGTCCTCATCGACGTGGGAAGCATAAAATTTTTATTGGTATGGCTCCCGGTGTCGGCAAAACTTATAAAATGCTCGAAGAAGCACATCAACTCAAACAAGATGGTATTGATGTAGTTATCGGGATGTTAGAAACTCATGGACGCAAAGAAACAGCCATGAAAGCTGATGGATTAGAGGTAGTTAAGCGCAAAGCCATTATCCATCAAAACGTCACCCTAGAGGAAATGGATACAGATGCAATTTTGCAACGTTTACCCCAATTGGTGTTAGTGGATGAACTCGCTCATACTAACGTTCCTGGTTCTCCACGAGAAAAACGCTATCAGGACGTAGAGGTAATTTTAGCAGCCGGAATTGATGTTTATTCCACTGTGAATATTCAACATTTAGAAAGTTTAAACGACCTTGTAGCCAGAATTACAGGGGTCGTAGTGCGAGAGCGCATTCCTGATTACTTACTAGATGAAGCTGATGCTGTTGTTGTGATTGACGTTACCCCAGAAACTTTAGAAGAACGCCTAAAAGAAGGCAAAATTTACGCCCCTGAAAAAATCGAACAATCCCTAAAAAACTTTTTTCAGCGTCGTAATCTCATCGCTTTAAGAGAACTAGCATTAAGAGAAGTTGCAGATACAGTTGAGGAAACAGCAAATACTTCTAACTTAGTCGGACAAAATTGTAATATTCACGAAAGAGTTTTAGTGTGTGTCTCTACTTATCCTGATTCAGTGCAATTATTACGTCGAGGCGCACGCATCGCTAATTATATGAATGCGCGACTCTATGCTGTATTTGTGGCAAATACTGAACAATTCCTGACTAAAGAAGAAAGTTTGCACATCGATACTTGCGAGAAACTATGCCGAGAGTTTGGTGGTGAATTTTTATATGTTAAAAGCCAAAGTGTTGCTCAAGAAATTGCTAACATAGCAGCAGCTAATCACATTACACAAATTATTATTGGTGAAAGCCAGCAGCCACAATGGAAATTTTTTTTCAAAACCTCTTTTACTCAACAAATCATAGATTTAATTCGAGATAAACACATAGACTTACATATAATATCCACAGAGAAATAAGTGAGCAAAGGGTTAAAAAGACTACTAAATAATCGTAGCTTCTGGTATTTCAAACTTGTAACCGTAGCCGCGCACAGTTTTAATAAACTCAGGAACAGTAGTATCAATTTCCAACTTTTTACGAAGTTGTCCTATATGCACATCAACCACTCTACCATCGCCAACATATTCGCAACCCCAGATTTTTTGAATCAGCTGGGTACGACTCCAAGCTTGACCAGGATGACTAGCTAAAAAATGTAAAATATTAAACTCCAGAGCTGTTAAAGACAGAGGCTGATCGTTAAGTGTGACCACCCGGCCATCTGGATTAATTGCTAGGTGTTTGAAAACAAGGCGCTGTGTGGGATAGGGGTTAATACACCGAATGCGTCTCAAAAGAGCTTCTACTCTCAGTTCAATTTCTGCTAGGCTAAAAGGCTTAGTCAAAAAATCATCAGCACCTACTGAAAGAATTTTAATTTTATCCGATTCGGCAGTTCTTCCAGTCAGTATCATCACTAAAACATTAGTGCGACTCTGCATTTCTTGACACAATTGATAGCCATTGATATCTGGCAAATTCCAATCCAGAATTACTAAAGTGGGATTGAATGTATCAAACAAAGATAGAGCTGTTTTACCATCTGCCGCTGACTCTATGTGATATTTTCGACTTAAAAAGCGATGTATGAGATTGCGGATACCGAAATCGTCATCTACAACAAGAATCTTAGGATTTGTAGCAGGAAGCGTCACCATAACGTCTTAGCCTATTTTTTATTTTTTTGCACCCTCTGTTTAATAGTTCTGATTTGCGTCTATTTTGGCTGAGTACTGAGTTTCTTTATTCAAAGTGAAGCTACTATATTGTATGGCAAATGTATGATTTCTGTATAAATTTGGTATGCCTTGGCGATTTGGTAGTGTGATTGTGAGTATTGCTATTGCTAAATTCTAGAATGCTTCTACCAGCAACTGTACCAGATCCTCAGAATAGCAGATAAAAATATGACAAGCCCAGGACTGATAGTCTGAAGAAATCAGAGGCGCAAAAAAAGGGTTCGGCGTTGAATCAGCAATCAATCAGAAATATTATTAAATAATCAAAGACAAATAAGCTAATCTAGCTGTAGAAAGAGGTGGAAAATATTCATACCTGCGAAAGATAATGATCGTGTATATATTTTGCTAGGTTACTGTTAGTGAAACTAGTCAAAAAAAGTTATGAATACTAATCCATTAGACGCTATTATTCCCTCACAGCCACCAGTAGAAGCACAATCTGACGTTTATGCAGTTAAGTCTCGTTTGGAATGGGGCGAACCAGCTTTTACAATCATCGATGTGCGCGATCGCCTAACCTACAATGAAGGTCATATTATGGGGGCGATGCCGATGCCGATAGATGAGTTGGTTGATCGAGCTACGTCATCTTTAGATAAAAATCGTGATATTTATGTCTACGGTGCCAATGATCAAGAAGCTGCTCAAGCCGCTAAAATCCTCCGTAATGCTCACTTTAACCATGTATCTCAACTCAAAGGTGGTTTAGCTGCTTGGAAAGAAATTGGCGGCCCCACAGAAGGAATTATTGAATCCAAAACTCCCGCAGGTGCAGATGATCTGAATGTGGTTTCTCGGATGCAAGATCACTTAGAAAATCTCAACAAAGATGTGTAGTTGTCCAGTCAATAGTTGCCAGTCACTATTGACTTTGGACTCAATGTTCAAATATATCCTTAAATTGCAGCAAATCTAAAGTAACTAAAGTTGGTAAGACTTGAAAGCATTCCTGAGCAATTTCCCAACGTTCTTCTCGTTTGAGCATTTCCATCAGCTTCTGCTGTACGCTGAGTAAGTAACGAACATCATTGGCAGCATAATTGAGTTGAATGTCAGATAAATTAGCGGCGTTACCCCAATCGGAACTTTGAGCGCTTTTATCTAATTCTATGTGTTCTAACTCTAGTACTACCTCCTTGAGTCCGTGACGATTGGTGTAGGTACGAGCTAGCTTACTAGCAATTTTGGTACAAAACACAGGCTGAACCTGAATCCCCAGGTTATGGCGCAAAGTCGCAACATCGAAACGAGCGAAGTGAAAAACTTTCACGATATTCACCGCTTCAAACAGTGTTTTTAAATTTGGGGCTTCAGTTTGTCCTTTGGCTATGCGAATTGCTGTGACTTGTCCCTCCTGATTGCATAGCTGAACCAGACACAAGCGATCGCGATGCGGTAATAATCCCATCGTTTCGGTATCGATCGCGATCGCATCGGATTTTAAATACTCAGCCAAAACAGCGTCACTCAAATCGCGATCGCCTACTTGAAAATCTTGTAATGTCATAAATCAATCAATAATAAATGTAGTGTCTTTTAGACAAAAATAACATGAGACACTACATTATATATTGTGCAAAAACTCAGTAAATCTATCTATTTAGTGCGAATGAAAATTTGAGTGAGGTAAACTTCGCCTCGCCGATTGGTAGCAACACCAATCCCAGTAAGGTCGTAATCGCCTTGAATATTCTTCAAATGTCCGGGACTTGCCAACCAACCACTAATAGCTTCCCTAGCAGGGTTGCTATATCCCTGATTGAGTGCGACATTCTCTGACGCATCGTCGTAAGGGAGGGGAACAGCAGTGACTCGCTGTTCAAATCCATCATGGCTAAAAGGAACTTGACCATTAGCCATATTTTGACTATGAATCCTTGCCTGTTGAGTAATGTTTGCATTTAGGGTCAACTTTGGCAGATTATGAGCAACTCGATACCGATTAATGTCATCAAAAACTGATTTTTCTAGGGCATTAGTTTTAAAAGTAGTAGTTAATATTGCCGCCTGACTTGAAGGAATTAACAACGGTTGATTACGAGTGCTTTGTTCTGTAGAGGATTTACCTGTTATGGGAGCATTCATTAATCCACTCGCCAGGACAAGCGTACTTAAAGCGATGCCAAAAGCAGGTTGTCGGAACATGGACAGTCGTGTGATGTGTGTAATTGTTAGACCTATAATCTAACTTCTTGTTCTCAGAATACATAACAGGATACTATTCAAATTTGATCAAGTTGAGGCATTTTGGCAAATTGTTTACAGAAAAAATAAGTGAACTATCCTTGTGGTGAATATTTAAATAAGTCAGCCTCAAGTCGGATGCGCTCACTTGCTCAAAATCTGCGGAAGCGTTGATAAATGCCACCCAACCTGCAATTTTCTTAACTGAACCTTCTGGGCATAAAATTGACTTTAGTAATAAACAGTCACAAGCATTACAGACTTCGAGAAATTTTTGTATGTCTATTTCCGAAATTACGCCACAGCTTTTAGCCGCAAAACCAAAAAAAGGATTGAGTTTTGCCGATTTGGAAAAAATTCTCGGACGTGACGAGGTATGGATTGCTGCTGTATTCTACCGTCAAGCTAGCCCAGAAGAAGCTAAGTTCCTGGTGGAAGCATTGGAATTAGATCCTATAGGAATCCGGTTTTATTTATGAAAAAATTAAGTATTGTAGGGTGCGTTAGAATGAAGTCCGTAACGCACCATTATTTAAGTTTTGGTGCCGTACTCTCCTCGCCCTCATTTTTTGTTGGCGATCGCTTGACAATCAAGACAGTCGCTACGTGTCTGTTCAAAAATCAAATAGTAGTCCTATATCTATATTCAAAAGTTAACTGAATGTCCTCTAAAAGGATTAGGGCTAGTTGTACCCACTGAATCCACTGATTTATCGTTTCTACGAGATTATGCAGGTGTATGGAATGCCGATCAAAGCCGTGATTCAAGATAAATTTGGCGATGGTATTATGAGCGCCATTGACTTTACTTTAGATGTAGAGAAAGAATCAGACCCCAAAGGCGATCGCGTTAAAGTTATTATGTCTGGTAAATTTCTCACCTACAAAAAGTGGTAGACTTTCAGTGATACTGAATGTGGGTTTTTACCCATCTTTGATTGATTAATGTTTGTGTGGCTAAATAAATTAGTAACTAATCAACCACAGATGTAGACAAGTCGTGGCTAGCCATAGGCTACACAGATGAATACAGATTAAATTTGCTGTATAAAGCTTAAATAATTTTTAACTAATTAAAACTCTTGCAAGAAGAAATCATAAAATCACCAAAAGAGATCATTCTAAATCCTTATTACACCCAAAAATTAGGAAAAGCATATTTGGGTGATAGCCTAAAACTGATTAAATCCATTGATGAAAGTAGTATTAATCTCATCCTCACTTCACCACCATTTGCTCTCACACGACAAAAAGAATATGGTAACGAAAGCGCGGAAAAATATATTGAATGGTTTCTACCCTTCGCCCAAGAGTTTAAAAGAGTTCTCACAGATAATGGCTCATTTATTTTAGATTTAGGCGGCGCTTACCTGCGTGGTAATCCTGTGCGGAGTATCTACCAATACGAACTTTTAGTGAGATTGTGTAAAGAAGTCGGCTTTTTTCTCGCTCAAGAATTCTATCACTACAATCCAGCCCGATTACCTACCCCTGCTGAGTGGGTGACAATTAGACGAATCCGTGTGAAAGATTCTGTAAATGTAGTTTGGTGGTTGTCGAAAACACCAAATCCTAAAGCCGACAACAGAAAAGTTTTAAAGCCATATAGCCAGAGTATGAAACAACTACTGAAAAATGGCTATAAAGCTAAAATTCGTCCCAGTGGACATGATATTTCTGACAAATTCCAAAAAGATAACCAGGGTGCAATTCCGCCAAATTTGCTAGAAATTGCTAATACTGAATCTAATAGCGCTTATCTACGGCGCTGTAAAGCCGAGGGGATTAAACCCCACCCAGCCAGATTTCCAGCAGGTTTTGCGGAATTTTTCATCAAATTTTTAACCGATCAAGGTGATATAGTCTTAGATCCATTTGCAGGTTCCAATACAACAGGTTTTGTGGCTGAAACTTGGCAACGCCAATGGATTTCTTTTGAAATTAATGAGGATTATGTTGTGGGAAGTCGTTATCGATTCGGTCAATAGTCAGGTGAAATTCCAGAGTTAGGAGGGAAAAGTTAAAATTTATAACTAGTCGCTCAAATCTCACCATTCACTTGCATTTGATGAACTTGATCCGCTAACTCTTGACGGCTTTGATCATCTAGCTTGTCAATAGCTAACATTCCCATAAGAATAACCTCTTTTAGGGTTAAACGTGTCGAATGTGCCTGTTTCTGCACACTCTCCTTAATAATTGGACTGACACCAATTGCTGTACTAGCTCTAGCCACAGAATAAGAACGAAACATTAATTACTTCGCCTAAATCTTAGCACTTCCCAGAAGTTTCTTGTATATATTCACCAAAAAACTCTGCTCAAATAACACTGAAAAATTAAGTCTTAAAGAAATGGTGAACCTGCTTTACAGAACTATACAATACAGGCTAAATAAAAATAATAGCTAAATATAACTAAAATTTTCCTGAATGTAGGTGGTTAATACTGTCATAGGGAAAAGCAGTAAACATGAGAAAAAATAAAGCGATGAGGTATCCTTATCTGTTGGCAGTAGGCTTGTTAACAGGATTGGCAATACCAGCATCGGCACTACCACAGATGTCGAGCATCCTGCCAGAAACGCATAAATTCCTGTGGGACTCAAAACAAGGTTCTCAGGTAACAGCAGATGAAAACAACATTACTAACCTGGACATATCCTTAGCAGAGTTCAGCAATCAACGATTACGGGAGTCATTACTTAATCCCAGTTCCCGTCCATCTCACCTGCCATTAATATCTGGTCATCAACTGTACTACCAAAGGTTGGCATCTCTAAAAGCCGGTCAGATTTATACACGTATAGATGGTAATCCTTCCCAATTATTACGGGAGTCAGCAAAGAAGCCTCAACTCACTTATGAAGACTGGAAAAATTTATTAGCTTTAGAAGCTAAAGCCATCAGCCAAGGACAAGGTGCAAGTTATTTAGGTATCTTAGTTGGTGATTCCTTGAGTATGTGGTTTCCTAGAGAAAAACTACCTACTGGTAAATTGTGGCTGAATCAGGGGATATCTGGAGATACTTCTGGTGGTATTTTCCGCAGATTGCGGGCATTTTCCGCCACGCGACCGAATGTAATTTACATCATGGCTGGGATTAACGATTTACGCAACGGCGATACTAACGAAGAAATTTTGCGTAATCATCGGCGGATTATCCGCAGGTTGCGCCAGTCTCACCCCAATACTCAAATCATCGTACAATCAATTTTGCCTACTCGCCTACCGACTATTTCTAATAGCCGAATTGTTCAGATTAATGCACAACTAGCTGTGATTGCTCAAGAAGAAAAAGCTGATTATCTGAATATTTATCCTTGGTTTACCGATTTTCAAGGCAATTTGCGTGCAGAATTAACCACAGATGGTTTACATCTGTCTCAGGATGGCTATGATGTTTGGCGTTCGGCACTACAACAGCTAGAATTCACTCAGTTACAAAATTAATTTGGTCGTCGAGAAATCCAGTCTTCGACCAAAGCAGTGCATAATTCATCCCGATATTCAGCAACGCCGTTTTTGCTTTAGGTACTCGGAATCATTGGTGAGAATTTGAGAACTTGATTCAACTTACCACTGCGATAACCTTCTAAATCGAGGGTGACGTAGATGAATCCCAAATCTTGAAATGCAGAGACTACTGTTTGTAAATCCGTACTCAAGACAAAATCTTTGATCTGTGCTGGTAACAATTCAATCCGGGCTGTATCTCCTTCCGAACGCACGCGCAAATTCTGCCAACCCAGCTTTCGCAGATAAATTTCTGCCCTACCGACTCTTTGCAATTTGGCGACGGTAATCTCTTCACCGTAAGGAAAGCGAGAACTCAGACAAGGTTGGGCGGGTTTATCCCACCAAGGTAAACCGAGTTGTTGTGAAAGTTGACGGACTTCAGCTTTAGTCACCCCAATTTCTGCTAAAGGCGATCGCGCCCCTCTTTCTTGAGCCGCTTGAATTCCTGGGCGATAATCGTGTAAATCATCAGCATTCACTCCATCCACTACATAGGGATAACCTAGCTGCAAAGCTAAGGGTTTGAGAGTATCATGCAATTCACTTTTGCAAAAATAACAACGGTTGACCGGGTTAGAAGTGTAATTGGGATTGTCCATTTCGTGAGTTTGGACAATTTTATGGGGAATCCCCATAGTTGCGGCTTGAATTTTCGCGTCTTCTAATTCTTCTGGTAACAGCGAAGGCGAAACAGCTGTCACAGCCAAAGCGCGATCGCCTAAGACATCATAAGCAATCTTGGCTACCAAAGTGCTGTCAATCCCTCCAGAGTAGGCAATCAAAGCCTGCTCCATTTCGCTAAATAAAACTTTTAATCGCTCCAGTTTTTCTGTCAACATGATTTCCTCATCTGAGGCAGATCCCATAGCACCCCACCAATCCTATCTTAGATATAAACCTGATGATTTTGAGGATGCGTTCGCCAGTCATTGATTGACAAATTTTAGATTTTGGATTGGGAATTTTCGGTACAAGCCCCCCCTTCAGGGCGGAATTAATCCAAAATTGATTGACCGCTGAACCATTATCAGCGAACCACTCCGATTTTTGGTGATTTAATATACTTACCTACTAGATTACCTAAAACAGATAAATCAATTGGTTTAGAAATATAATCATCAACTCCAGCCGCTAAACAAATTTCGCGATCGCCTTTCATGGCCATTGCTGTTTGAACAATGATTGGAATCATCTGATACTGCTTTTCTTCTCGTAGCTGCTGCACCAGCTTTAAACCATTTCCATCTGGCAGGTAGATATCCATTAAAATTACTATTGGCTTTAACTGTGTCAGCGCCGACCACATTTGGGTAGCATCCTTCACCCAAGTCACCTGATATCCCAATGTACCGAGATAAATTCGGATCATGTCAGCATTGGGTAAATCATTTTCCACCAACAGAATATCTTGATCAGAACTAGAGGTAATCACTGTCGATTGTGCTTGCTCATCCTCCTGGTCTCTCCCTTGGCGAGAAACCTCTATAGCCTCTACTTCTCCCTCACGTTTACCCAGTTCTCCAACAGGCTTCAAAGGAAGGACAATCGTAAAACGCGAACCGTGATCAACTTCCGATCCCACTTCCATCCAACCACCATGAATTTCCACCAACTTCCGAGTCACGGTTAACCCCAAACCAGTACCTTCATTGCGATTAACTACAGTATTGGCAATTTGAAAATAGGGTTGAAATAGTCGCGCTTGGTTTTCTGGGGAAATCCCAATTCCAGTATCCCAAAC
The DNA here is from genome assembly GCF_963896525.1 of Nodularia sp. LEGE 04288. Classification (NCBI taxonomy): domain Bacteria; kingdom Bacillati; phylum Cyanobacteriota; class Cyanophyceae; order Nostocales; family Nodulariaceae; genus Nodularia; species Nodularia sp. LEGE 04288. The sequence goes on along the minus strand of NZ_CAWQOY010000114.1, from coordinate 18,779 downwards.
TATAAAATGTACAAATTCACCTTTGGGCAAAACTTCTAAACCAACAGAGCCTGTCTTGGTAAACTTGAGGGCATTAAACAGCAAATTCAACAGCATCTGCTTCAGTCTCAGAGGATCAGCAACTAGAGTTGTGACATTGGGGTCTAGCTTGAGGCGCAGTTGTAAACCCTTATTAGCGGCTTTCTCTTTGACGAGTGCTAAAACATTGCGACATATTTCTGGCACATTTATATTTTCCCATTCCACTTCCAGCTGGTTGGCTTCAATTTTAGAGAGGTCTAAAATATCATTGATCAGCGTGAGTAAATGCTTACCACTAGACTGAATGATCTTTAAATACTCTTGGTGGTGTTCTCTCGTGGGATCATAGCCTTGAGCTAAGAGGAGTTGGCTGAAACCGATAATCGAACTTAACGGTGTGCGGATTTCGTGACTGGTATTAGCCAGAAACTGGTTTTTCAGTTCATTGGTACGCTCTAGTTTTTCATTAGAACTACCTAGCTGTTGCGAGTGTTGTTGCAAAGATTGTATTTTTCTCAGTTGTGCCAGTGTCCCCACACACTGTTTAATCGATCGTGCCAGCAATTGCGATCTCAGTTGCCATTGGGATGCTGTGAGTGATTTAGCATGAGACTCTGAGGGGTTTTTAGAGATGATTAGCCAACCAATCACACCCCCAATATCATCAGTTAAGCGCCGCACATGATTTGGTTGTTGGCTTTCCAGCTGCTGTAAATCTTCAACTGCTATGACTGCTTGCAATTGCAATTGTAATTTTTGATCTTTCCTCTCGATAAATATCAGTTGTGGACATGGCGAGGAAAAACAAGAAACATAACAAACTTGAGCAATTTTGGCTCGCGGTTGAAAAAGAGCGATCGCTACCGTCATACTATTCAAAGCAATGCCCAGCTCGTTCACCATCGTTTGGAAAATTTCCGCTTCTGTGGTTCCCTGCGGTGAGACGTTACTACAAACTGAAAGTAGGCAATCATTAAGGCGACTTTGCAACTGGTTCAAGCTGCGTTCCAGCCACAACTCGGCACGAAGTTGCTGCATTGTTGTCAAAAGTTTTGGCGTTTCATCTACTGATGAGTTTTGTTCTGGTAAGCTTGAATATTGCTGCATGGTCAACTAGACCGTTGAACAAGTTTGGCTTGGCACAAAAAAATCACAAGAATTTATGTATATTAACTCACAATTTCCTTTTGTTTATAACTTATAACTTATAGTGTCGATTGTCACTAGTAAAACAAAAATTATTGTATAAAATCAACCTTTTAATATTTTTTTAGTATTTAGAACAAATGGATACACAAATTGCTCAACTAATCGTCAATGGAATTGCAGTCGGAAGCATTATTGCACTAGCAGCAGTCGGACTTACCCTTACCTACGGCATTTTACGGTTATCTAATTTTGCTCACGGTGATTTTCTCACTATGGGAGCCTATTTGACCCTGTTAGTAAATTCTGCTGGCATAAATATTTGGCTATCGATGATTTTGGCAGCTATGGGAACAGTAGCCGCAATGCTGCTGGCAGAAAAATTATTGTGGTCAAGAATGCGGTCAATGCGTGCCACTTCCACGACGCTGATTATTATCTCTATTGGACTGGCCTTATTCCTCCGCAATGGCATTATCTTTGTTTGGGGCGGCCAGAACCAAAATTACAATTTACCCGTAGCCACTGCTTTGAATATTTTTGGTATCCGGGTAGCGCAAAATCAATTGTTGGTATTGGGGTTAGCCGTGCTAGCAATTTTGGCACTGCACTATCTCCTGCAAAACACCAAAATTGGCAAAGCGATGCGAGCCGTGGCTGACGATTTAGATTTAGCTAGAGTATCTGGGATCAATGTGGAACAAGTCATCCTGTGGACTTGGATTATTGCCGGCACATTCACCTCTTTAGGTGGCAGTATGTATGGATTGATTACAGCTGTACGCCCGAATATGGGATGGTTTTTGATTTTGCCCTTATTCGCTTCCGTCATTTTAGGGGGTATTGGTAATCCCTACGGTGCGATCGCCGCCGCTTTAATTATTGGTGTCGCCCAAGAACTCAGCACCCTGTGGATAGGTTCTGAGTATAAACAAGGTATAGCCCTGCTGATGATGATTTTGGTGCTGCTCATTCGCCCCAAAGGTTTATTCAAAGGCACGATTTGAGCAGCACCACTCCACCTCTAATTACTCAATGATGTGGAAATAATAAGCTGCAACCAAAAAGTTAACAGCTAATAACAGCAATGCCCAACCAGCGCGAAAAGTGTACGGAGGTTTAGCTCCTGTTGCTGGAACTGGGGAATTTTTAACTCTAGCCATCGGTCGTTCTCCTTGATTCTTGACTTTCTAAGAAATACCAAACAGGTGTACCAAAAACCCAATTTCTTTAAAAATATTTGTGTATTGGGGAATGAGAAGAGGCAGAGGGGCAGGGGGAAAGAGGCAGGGGAGCAGGGAGCAGGGAGCAGGGGGGAGTTGAAAATTACTTTACACTTCCGGTTACTTAACAACTCAGAGGGTGTTTGCTTGATTGTGAAGCAATCGTTGGAAATTACTTTACACTTCCTTCCGGTTACTTAACAACCGTTCCTCTTCTCCCCTGCCCCCTGCACCCGTTCCTCTTATCTTCTCCCCTGCCTCTACTACTCTCCAGCATGGTAGGAACTACGAACCAATGGTCCTGAACGGACATGGTTGAATCCCATTTGCCATGCTACGCTACCTAGATCATCAAATTCTTCTGGTGTCCAGTATCTTTGAACTGGTAAATGTTCTAAGGAAGGACGCATATACTGGCCGATAGTCAGGCGATCGCACCCCACCGCCCTTAAATCCGCCATAGTTTCCATTAATTCCTCCCTCGTTTCGCCGTGTCCCAGCATCAAACCTGATTTGGTAGGAATAGTCGGATCAATTTCTTTAACTACGGCCAGGACTCTTAGAGAGCGGTCATACTTGGCTCCCCGACGCACGGGGCCTGTTAACCGCCGCACTGTTTCCACATTGTGATTAAAACAAGCAGGCTTGGCTGTGACAATTGTGGCTATCCTTTGCCGTTGACCTGACTCTCCAGCACCCACACCACCCCAAAAATCTGGTGTCAGCACTTCGATTTGAATCTCTGGATTTAACAGGCGAATAGTCTCTATTGTCTTCACAAACTGCCCCGCTCCCTGATCAGGCAAATCATCACGGGCTACAGAAGTTAGAACCACATAACGCAATCCCAAAAGCTGCACAGCTTCTGCTACTTTGCGCGGTTCCTCTGAGTCAATAGGCATTGGTGCATGACCTTTATCTACTTGACAAAAAGCACAAGAGCGTGTGCAGACTGGCCCTAATAGTAAAAAAGTCGCAGTTTTTTGAGCATAGCACTCCCCTCGGTTGGGGCATCGTCCTTCTTCACAAATAGTGTGAATTTGACGTTGCTTAATAATGCGTTGTACAGTAGAAAGTTCACTAGCTTTGCCAATGGGGCGACGTAACCAGCTAGGCATTGCCGTAATTTCCGACTTGAGTTGGGCTGGTTGTGGCGAAGTCATAGACATCCAAGCAATATCCAAAAGTACTGTAGGGCTAATTTCCAATGCACTAGCGCAAGGTTCAAGCCCTAAGTATCACCATGACACAAATTTTAAAAAAAATTAGCACTAGTTTTTTAAACTACTGCCATTTTTGCAATTTATAGCGAAATATACTATCCCCCAATGAACAAAAAATTTGTATATAGTGAGAACACCCTCAAAATAAAGTGTGCTGAGTCGAAAGTGCTATTAGGGTTAGGGTGCTGAGTTAAAAGACCGCCCACAACGGGCGGCGCTTGTACTTGAGGACTTCAATCCTTCCTTCCTTTGTGCTTCACTCAGCACTCAGCACTGAGTAATGTCAATCAGCAAAATCGCTATTTACATTTAAAATTTCTGTTAGAGCAATAAGTCGTGGTAAGCAACAAAATTTTAGTTATCGATGACACTACCGTTGTCAGGTTAAAAGTACGAGAAATGTTACCTCCTGGCAATTTCGAGGTATTAGAAGCAAAAGATGGTGTGGAAGGATACAATTTCATCCGTCAGGAAAAGCTCAGTTTAATCATGTTGGACTTTCTGCTACCGAAAATGAGTGGTTGGGAAGTTTTTCAGCAAGTTCAAGCACAGCCTGAGTTAAGAAAAATTCCCTTGGTGATCATGTCTGGTCGTAAGGAAGAGGTGACGCAAAAACTGACAGAACCTTTTGAATACTTTGAATTTTTGGGAAAGCCTTTTGACCAAAAGCAACTAATTACTGCGATTAAGTCAGCGATGGCCAAAGCTAAAAAGCCTCGCGCAGAAATAATTCCAGTAGCGGCTGTGGCCACCAAAAATATTCCGGTAGCTGCTTCCCGGATCGCAAATACCATCGTAGTACCTTCAGATAATCACTCATCTAACTCAGCAGAAATAAATGCGCTGAATGAAAAAATGATCAAAATGCAAGCAGAAATCGATGGCTTAAAGAAACAGCTAGGTCAGGTGGTGACTTTTATTAAACAAAAAATTAAGTAATATTTGCACCATCCCACCGTCCTTAATGCCTAGTCTCGAAAACAAATACTCAAATCTTGGGACTAATATCCTGCTGTCAGCCACCCTGTGAATGGATAATGTGCCTCCTCAAAATCAGTAGAGCATTGATATATCGCTCAGTCCTGCCAAAAGACTCAATTTCAGGGTAAAGGCAGGCTTTTTTATGGCAAAAGTCTGATTTTGTAAATAATCCAAGATTTCATATGTAATTTATGTATTGCGTATTGTTATTTCATCGCCATAAACTGAAAAATATCTAGTTTGCATATTTAAATTAGATTTAAGCTCACGCCAAGTCTTACCCACCCATGTTATACAAGTTAAATGTGGCACAGATTAGTAAGAATCAAGACATTTTTGGGAAAACTAATGAAGCGATCGCCAAGTCTGTCCTACCGTGCCAGTGAATCTCTTAGAAGAACAGCAGAGAAGGAATATTCACTCATGTGTCACATTCAGGTAATTAGCCTACATCCAATAATAGGGATTTACTCGAAAAATCCGACAAAATAATTCAACAGCATTGCAGCATAATTAGACAGAATAAATAATTCTAAAATTTATCAAAACTGAGAAATAAAAATGTCTCATATCCGAAAAAAAGATTTAATTTTAATCGTAGATGATACAAATACAAATCTAGAAGTTGTCTCTGAGGTACTTACTAATTCAGGCTTTGAAGTTGTTACCGCTATGGATGGAGAAATAGCCCTTAAACAGGTTCAAGATAGATTACCTGATTTGATTTTATTAGATGTCATGATGCCTAAACTAGACGGGTTAGAAACCTGTAAAAAGTTGAAAGACAATTTAACAACTCGTGATATACCTGTAATTTTTATGACAGGAATTTCTGATACAGATACTAAAGTTAAATGTTTTGCTTTAGGAGCGGTTGATTACATCACCAAACCTTTTCAAAAGGCAGAAATATTAGCGAGAATTAACACTCATTTGCAATTACGGCATCTTACCAAAACCTTAGAACAAAGAGTCACACAAAGGACAGCCGCACTTTCCCAAGCCTTAGAAGACCTCCAAAAGTCTCAACTCCAACTTGTACAGAAAGAAAAAATGTCTGCTCTGGGTCAATTAGTAGCAGGAATTGCTCACGAAATTAATAATCCAGTTGGTTGTATTTATGGCAATCTTACCCATGCTTCAGCATATTTTCAAGACATGAGCAAGCTGATTGACCTATATCAGCAACACTATCCTCACCCGGTTACAGAAATTCAAGCGGAAATCGCCGCCATAGACTTAGATTATCTGCGAACCGATTTACCTAACTTAATTGCTTCCATGAAAGACAGTGTTCAACGCATCTGCGACATCAGCAGCAGTTTACGCACCTTTTCTCGCGAAGATAGCGATCGCAAAGTTTCTTGTAATATTCATGAAGGTATTGATAGTACAATCATGATTCTTAAACACCGCTTGAAAGTCTCGAAAAATCGCCCTGATATTCAAGTAATTAGAGACTACGATATTTTACCACAAATCAAATGCTTTAGCGGTCAAATCAATCAAGTTTTTATGAATTTATTAGCTAATGCTATTGATGCTTTAGAAGAATCTAATATAGGGCGGAGCTATGGTGAAATTGAAGCTAATCCCAATCAAATAAAAATTCAAACTAGGCTGACTGAAGATTCCCATCATGTCTTAATTCGGATCAAGGATAATGGAGTGGGAATGTCAGATGATGTCCAGCAGAAAATATTTGAATATTTATTTACAACTAAACCTGTCGGACAGGGTACTGGTTTAGGATTATCAATTGCCCGTCAAATTATTGTGGAGAAGCACCAGGGAACTCTGGAAGTCAATTCAACACGAGGAAAAGGTTCAGAGTTCATCATCACCATTCCCATTTATGATAGTCCGCAACATAAAAATTTATAAAAAATATCTTGTTCTGAAAAAATAAATAGTTACTTTGAAGATTTTTTTGGGAAACATAACTGTAACATGATCATGCAAAATTTATGAATAAGACTATTAGTCAGTCAGTAAATACACTGAAATTACCTTTAGAACGTGACGTGTTTTTACGTGTATTGATTAGAGAATTATCTGGCACTTTACAGGATATAGTTGGCTTAAAAGAAGCTTCTGGATTTATTAGCGTAGTTGGTGAACGGATGGGTAGGCAGATTAACCAAGATTATAAATCTGCCTTGGAAATATCAAAGCTTTCCCGCGAGCAAGTGGCTGATGTCTTGGTTGATTTAAAAAAACGCATCCAAGGTGATTTTTACATAATTGAGCAGAATGAGCAAAAAATTGTCTTTGGCAACCGTATTTGTCCATTTGCCGAAAAAGTCCTTGACCGTCCGGCAATGTGTATGATGACTTCAAATGTCTTTGGAACCATCGCCGCCAATAATCTAGGATACGCCAAAGTGGAACTGCAAGAAACCATAGCGAAGGGCGCTTCTGAATGCAGAGTTACTCTTTACTTAAAATTCACAGCCGAGGCAGAAGAAACAGAAGGTAGAGAATACTTTGGGGGACTAGAAGCTGAATCTTGATTCACTTTTCGGCACTATGCCAACTATAAAGTGCTAGCTGAGTGCAGCTTCACTAAGTATAGTCAAACACTAAAATTGGAAGCTTCATGACTCCTGAACAATTTCTTGAACTTGCGAGAGTTTTGCCAGAACCTGTACTCTTGGTAAATAGTGAGGGTAAATTGCTAGTTGCCAATCAACCGATGGCAAATATGCTAGGTTTACGCCGTCAAGAAATTGAAGAAAAAATGCTCTTTGATGTTGTATTTGAATCTTCTAATGATATTAAAAAATACCTGCAAGCTTGTGCAAGCAGCAGAGATATGGTTATTGGCACTTTGACTTTACGCCACAATCATGGAAAAACTTTAATATGTCGTAGCCAGGGAGCAGTTATTCAACCTTGGTCTCCTGAATCTCCGGCTTTAATTTTTCTCCGTTTGGAAAGTAGGGCTACAGCCAGCAAGAATTTCGTTTTACTAAACAATAAGATAGATGAATTAGCCAAAGAAATCCAGAGGCGAAAACAGGCAGAAGCTGCACTCTTAAAAGCGAATGAAGAGCTAGAAATCCGCGTTGAGGAACGGACAAAGGCTGTTCAAGAAACACTAAATAAACTGCAAATTACCCAGACTCAACTCATTCAAGCTGAGAAAATGTCAAGTTTAGGTCAAATGGTTGCTGGTGTTGCCCATGAAATTAATAATCCCATAAATTTTATTAATGGTAACCTTCATTACGCCGAGAAATCTACTGAAACTTTGCTCAAATTATTACAACTTTATCAACAGCACTGTTTAAATATTTCTCCAGAAATTCAAGCGCAAATAGAAGAGATAGATTTAAATTTTCTCATTCCAGATATGACTAAACTCTTCCAATCTATGAAGGTAGGAACACAGAGGATTCGGGAAATTGTCAAATCTCTACGCAACTTCTCCAGATTGGATGAAGCCGAATTCAAACAAGTTAATATTCATGAAGGAATTGACAGTGCCTTAATGATTCTGCAACACCGATTGCAAGCTATAAATCAATATCCAGAAATCAAAGTCAACCGAAAATACGGAAAACTTCCTCAGATCACCTGCTATCCTTCTCAACTAAATCAGGTATTGATGAATATTCTTGCTAATGCCATTGATGCCCTAGAAGAGTCAGCAGTGAATGGGATGTTATCAGATGACCCCGAAATTGAAATTCAAACTCAACTAATCGATCAAATGTGGGTGCGTATAACTATTACCGACAATGGAATAGGAATAGATGAAAAAATCAACTCAAAATTATTTGACCCTTTTTTCACAACTAAACCGATAGGGAAAGGAACAGGTTTAGGATTATTTGTCAGCTATCAAATAGTGGAAAAACATGGCGGAAAACTGAGTTTTTGCTCTACTCCCGGACAAGGTGCAGAATTTGTCATTAAGATTCCTGTTAGTAGGGGTGCAAAAATTTGCACCCCTACAGCTTCAGAAATGAGTTAAGAAGAGTACAATTTACAACTCTTCTGGTTGCTGTATGGAAATTGCACTGACTTGAGTTCTCTCAATCAGTTTTGCTTGCAGCATTGCAGTGTTAGAGATAGAATTGTTCGCCAGTGTAAATAGTGGATTGGACAAAACCCCGGCAATGGTAGTGGCAATTAAAGTTACGATTAATCCCACTTGCAAAGGTCTAAATCCAGGTAAATTCCACCGGATTTCTGGATAATTCTTGACAACCTCGGACATTTCTTGGGGTTCTTTGACTACCATCATTTTGACTACACGAATGTAGTAGTAGATGGAGACTACACTGGTAACTAAGCCCAGCAAAACTAACCAGTAAAGCCCAGCTTGCCAACCAGCCCAGAACAAGTAAATTTTCCCAAAAAACCCAGCTAATGGCGGAATACCACCTAATGAAAGTAGGGAGATACTCAAGCCTAGTGTCAGGAGTGGGTCTTTTTGATACAAGCCAGAGTATTCGGCAATTTGGTCGGTTCCTGTACGTAGAGAGAAGAGAATGATGCAGGTAAACCCGCACAGGTTCATGAACAGGTAGACCATCAGGTAAAATATCATACTGGCGTAACCTGCTTCAGTGCCGGCAATCATGCCAATCATCACAAATCCAGCTTGAGCAATGGATGAATAAGCTAACATCCGTTTCATGCTGGTTTGGGCGAGGGCGACTACGTTACCCAATACCATACTGAGAACTGCAAGGGCAGTGAAAATAAATCTCCATTCGTCAGCAACGAGGGGGAAGACTGTTGTCAGTAAGCGAATGGCTAGGGCAAACCCAGCTGCTTTGGAACCGACAGATAAAAAGGCAATCACTGGGGTGGGAGCGCCTTCGTAAACGTCTGGTGTCCACTGGTGAAAGGGTGCAGCGGAGATTTTAAAGCCGATACCTGCAATCACGAAAATGAGAGCAATTACCAAACCTAACGATTGACCAATATTAGCTGCGGCAATACCATTAGCGATCGCATCTAATTCTGTTTGTCCACCTGATAGACCGTACAGCAGCGAAACGCCGTATAAAAATATTGCCGTACTGGAAGCTCCAATCAACAGGTATTTTAGCGCAGCTTCGTTAGAGCGGGGGTCACGCTTGGTATAACCTGTGAGCAAGTAAGAGGAGATACTGAGAGTTTCTAGTGAGATAAAAATCATCACTAACTCACTAGCACCGGATAAAAACATTCCTCCCAAAGTTGCAGTCAGCAAAATGGCGATGAATTCGGCTAAAGCAGTGCCACTCTGCTCAATGTAGCGAATTGACATCAAGATTGTGACAGCAGCAGACAACGCGATAATCCCGCGAAAGACAATACTGAGGTCATCACCAATAAAGCTACCGGTAAAGGAGATGGGATTAGTCGCATCCCATTGAAGATAGAGTGCGCCAATCGCAGCGACTAAACCTGCGATCGCCAGATATCCAATCCAGCGTGAAGATGTACGTCCCAAAATCAAATCAACAATCAAAACCCCTAAGAGGGTGACAATTACAATCCCCTCTGGCAAAATCGTTCCAGCATTCAACTGGGATGTAAGATTAGCAAAATCCATGAGATATATAGGTTTTGACGATTAGACATTAAGGCTAGCTGAGTTTATTCTATCTATTGTTATTCACCAAAGTTGCATTTATCTTTTTGGGGAGAAGATCAGAGGCAGGGGGGAAGATCAGAGGCAGGGTGCAGGGGGGAAGATAGTTATTTCCCAATGACCAATGACTAATGACCAATGACTAATGACTAATGACTAATGACTAATGACCAATGACCAATGACCAATGACCAATGACCAATGACCAATGACCAATGACCAACAAGTAAGCAGCTCAGTGAATTACTGAACTGCTAATTTTAGAATTATTTTTGATTGGCAAATGCACTAAACAGCATTTACCTGACTGTTAATAGCGTTGTGAGTATCCACCACCAGAGCGGCTACCTTTCTCTTCCCGTGGTTTCGCTTTATTAACTTTCATTGCACGACCCATCCATTCGGCACCATCTAGAGCCTCAATCGCAGCCTCTTCTGCGGCTTCTGATTCCATTTCTACGAAACCAAAACCTCGTGCGCGCCCCGTTTCCCTATCTGTGGGTAATTGAACTCGCTTGACAGTGCCGTAATCGGAAAATACTTGAGTGAGGTCGTCTTCTGTGACGCTGTAGGATAGGTTGCCTACGTAAATTGACATGAAACTCTCCAAAATCCATTGATGCAGAGATGTTTATCCGGAGAGCCGCTTGTATTTATTAGTAAAAACAAGATCAGTATCGCCGAATTTAACTACTCCAAAGAAATCCTAACATAACTTTTATCAATAAAAAGCTGATAATTTGCATTCTTTTGCATATATATGGTAATGTTCATTAAATTTTTATATATTTCCGATTTTTATAGCTGATGAGCTAAATTTTCCGATGGATTAATTTTCTCCGCCCTCGATCCTGTCTTCACTGTCTCCATTTGAATTAAAGGAGTTAAGGTAAGGTATTAACGTTATTGAACTTCAGGGGTATTTTGAAAACTATATTCGCCAATTATGCCCTAGATAAGTTAAAGATTGAAATAGCTGACAATTCACATCCAGGATTCCTCTAACCTATCCTCTAGGAAAAACTGCGCCCTGATTATAGCGTCTTTTCGCCCTAGCGGGCAGCTTGTGTGAGGATGAAATCACAACCCTAAGCGTGACGTTTAATCTTGAGATTTCACCCAAATCACCCCAATTTGACTGTTTAGCTGAACAGCTACTCTTTTTCTTGAAATTTCCATGTCAACCCTCGTCATCGTTGAATCTCCGACCAAAGCTCGTACCATTCGCAACTACCTGCCAAAAGACTATCGGGTGGAAGCGTCTATGGGTCATGTCCGTGACCTACCCCAATCAGCTAGTGAAATTCCCGCCGCCGTGAAAGCAGAACGGTGGGCGCAGCTGGGGGTAAATATAGACGCAGACTTTGAACCGGTGTATGTTGTCCCCAAAGACAAAAAGAAAGTTGTTACCCAGCTCAAAGATGCCCTCAAGGGTGTTGATGAACTGATTCTGGCAACTGACGAAGACCGGGAAGGTGAAAGCATTAGTTGGCATTTATACCAGTTGCTGAAGCCAAAAGTTCCGACTAAGCGAATGGTGTTTCACGAAATTACCCAAGAAGCTATCAAAAAAGCTTTGAACAACTGCCGCGATATTGATGAGCAGTTAGTTCGCGCCCAAGAAACACGGCGAATTTTGGATCGATTGGTGGGCTATACCCTGTCTCCCCTGCTGTGGAAAAAAATCGCCTGGGGATTATCTGCTGGGCGAGTTCAATCTGTAGCTGTGCGACTTTTAGTCAAAAAGGAACGCCAACGCCGCGCCTTCCATGAAGGTACATATTGGGATTTAAAAGCTAGCTTGGTGCAGGAAAAAACTGCCTTTGCTGCCCAATTGACCACACTAGGAGGAACCAAAGTAGCCACTGGCAGCGATTTTGATGCAGCCACAGGACAAATTACCGCAGGTCGCAATGTCTTGTTGCTCAACGAAGAGCAAGCTCTAGCTCTCCAGGAACGTTTGACCGGAAAAACCTGGAATGTCAACAGCATCGATGAACGCCCAGTCACGCGTAAACCTGCGCCACCCTTTACTACTTCGACACTGCAACAAGAATCCAACCGCAAACTGCGTCTTTCTGCCAGAGACACAATGCGAACTGCCCAGAATTTGTATGAGCAAGGGTATATCACCTATATGCGGACAGATTCGGTACATTTATCCGATCAGGCGCTGACAGCAGCTCGTAGCTGTGTAGAACAACTTTATGGGAAAAACTACCTCAGCCCCGAACCTCGGCAATACACCACCAAATCGAAAGGCGCACAAGAAGCCCACGAAGCTATTCGTCCGGCTGGTAGTACTTTCCGGACTCCCCAAGAAACTGGTTTAGGTGGTCGGGAACTCGCGCTTTATGACTTGATTTGGAAGCGGACTGTCGCTAGTCAAATGGCTGACTGTCGCCAAACCCAAATTAGCGTCCAGCTGCAAGTTGAAGACGCTGGCTTTCGTGCTTCTGGTAAGCGGATTGATTTTCCGGGATTCTTGCGCGCTTATGTGGAAGGTTCAGATGATCCAGATGCCGCTTTAGAAGATCAGGAAGTTATTTTGCCCAGTTTAAAAGTGGGTGATCATCCTGATTGTACTGATTTAGAAGCCGTGGGTCACGAAACCCAACCACCAGCAAGATATACCGAAGCTACTCTAGTGAAAACTCTAGAAAGTGAAGGCATTGGTCGCCCTAGTACCTACGCCAGCATCATCGGCACAATCATTGATAAGGGTTACGCCCAATTGGTGAGTAATGCCCTGATTCCTACCTTCACTGCTTTCGCCGTCACCAACCTCTTAGAAAAGCATTTCCCGGATGTTGTAGACCCCAGTTTCACTTCCAAGATGGAACAAACCCTGGATGACATTGCCACAGGTGAAGCTAAGTGGTTACCCTATTTACAGGAATTTTATCTGGGAGACAAAGGTTTAGAAACTTTAGTCAAAGAACAGGAAAGTCAAATCGATGCCAGTCAAGCCAGAACGGTATTACTGGAAAATTTAGATGCCAAAGTCCGCATTGGCAAATATGGCCCCTACATCGAAGTTGACAATGATGGCACTGTGATTACTGCCTCAATTCCCAAAGACCTCACACCATCTGACCTCGACCCGAAACAAGTAGAAGTCCTGCTGCGGCAAAAAACAGTGGGGCCTGACCAAGTAGGTCGGCATCCTGAAACTGGTGAACCAATTTATCTCAAAATTGGTACTTACGGCCCCTATGTGCAGTTGGGTGACAAAACCGAAGAAAATCCCAAACCCAAACAAACTTCTTTACCTAAAGGTGTCACGCCAGAAAATGTCACCTTAGAGATGGCTGTGGGTCTTTTGGCTCTACCCCGGACATTGGGAGTACATCCGGACACAGGTAAGAAAATTCAAGCTAGTTTGGGGCGTTTTGGCCCTTATGTCGTTCACGACCAGGGTAAAGAAGGCAAAGACTATCGCTCTCTCAAAGCTGCTGATAATGTGCTGACAGTTTCGCTGGAACGGGCATTGGAGTTATTAGCCGAACCGAAAAAGGGACGTGGCTCCAGCAGTAGCAAGTCTAAGGCAGCTTTACGCGAATTGGGTATGCACCCGGAAGAAGGTACGCCAGTGAATATTTATGATGGTCCCTATGGCCCTTATATTAAGCACGGCAAAGTTAATGTCAGCATCCCAGAAGGTGAATCGGTAGAAGATGTCACACTATCTACAGCGTTAGAATTATTAGCAACCAAAGCATCCACTAAAAAAACTACTCGCAAGACGAGTAAATCGACAACTTCTCGAGCCAAGTCAACTGCTAAATCATCGAAGACCAGCGCTAAAAAAAATGATGCTGAAGGTTAGTTAAGGTCAAGAATCAACAGTCCATAGTTGTAGTAAAACTTGCTAACTATGGACTTTTGGCTTTTGAGGAAGAACACCGATCATTAGTGAGATGCCATTTTGTAGGTTTGTAATGTGATACTCTAAAAAGTAAGGGGAATCACAACTCCAAATTCTCGAAGTAGCTCACTTCCAGAATGAGGAAGTTTGTATCAGCCTGTTCTCAAACAAGAGGTGCAAAAGTACGCGAGTTCTGCGTAACTGTTAGTCAAAATATTGAGGTAGTATCTCAGGAGCGGTCAGTTCAATGGACTATATAGATAAAGTGCTAGAAAAGCTGAAGGCGTTGGCACGCAAGCTCATTGAAGGCTTATTAGGGCCAGAATGCGAGCCAGAACCGGAATTAATTCCGATTCCTGTACATGAGCGATCGCGTCGTCGTTAAGCAGCCAAAAGAAATTGAACTCATCTTCACCACTGATCAGCATTTTAGTGCTGCACGGGCCAAATTTGAATTTACTAGGACAGCGAGAACCAGGAATTTATGGTTCCTTGGGGCTGGCTGAAATTAATCGCTTGTTAGAAGAAGAAGCTTTGAAGTTTCAGGCGAAAGTAATTTCCGTGCAGTCAAATCATGAGGGGGTTTTGGTAGATACTATTCATGAGGCATTAGGAAAACATCAGGGAATTTTGATTAATGCCGGGGCTTACACCCACACGAGTGTGGCTTTGCGGGATGCGATCGCTGGTGTTAACCTACCTACAGTAGAAGTACATTTGAGCAACATTTATCGCCGGGAAGAGTTCCGCCACCATTCTTTCATCGCGCCCGTAGCCATCGGACAAATCAGCGGTTTTGGTGTGCAAAGTTATTTATTGGGCTTACAGGCTCTAGTGCATCATTTAAGAAATAAATAAGTTAAGATTTATTTTTTCTGAGTATGCGCTATCCACTGATTAATCGGTTTAAAGGTACGTTATTAGGGGCATTACTGGGTGAAGTTTTAGCCAAAAATGCTCATCAGCAGTATTCTTTTTGCTCTGATGTCAGCCAAATAGCAGTTCTGGGTACCCAAAGCTTAATCGAGTTAGGCAAATTAGATATAGATAATTGGCTAGAGCGTCATCAACGAAAATATTTTCATTTAGATATAACTGATGGTGTTTTACCAAAAGCGATGATTGTCACGTTACCAGTGACACTTTTTTTTCATGAGAATACGGCTAACCTGCGACAAAAGTTGCTGGATGTGTTGCAAATATGGGGAGATGACCCAATTATCAGGGATGGCACACTAGCAGTAGGATATGCGATCGCTCAATGTTTCACAGAAAAACTTCATCCCCACACCCTCATACCAGAAATCATCGCCTTTATCGGCGAAACATCGACACTTTTACCACAAAAACTCCTAAAACTTAATGATTTGTTAGATAAAGGAGTTGGGCTAGAAACCGCACAAGCCGAATTCAGTAGAGAAGAAGAGCCGAGTAATGCTATTGCTATGGCATTTTACTGCTTTCTCAGCACCTTGGAAGACCTGCGTCTGGCGGTTTTACGGGCTACTCACAAAGATAATACCTGGCGAAGAGAAACCGGAAATTTAGATTCGCAAACCATTAATGTAATTACTGGTGCATTATCCGGAGCGTACAACAGTACTGCGGGTATTCCCGTAAAATGGCGGGTTTTATCCAGTCCAACCAATTTAGCCACTTGGGAACTAACAAATTTTTCCCAGGTGCTAGAATTAGCTGATGCACTTGTTGCTGTATGGTCAGGAGTGTATGATCCCGCCCTACATCTGAAGGAGTCCCCAGAGGAGGGATGTGTGAGATATCAACAACAGTCTCAGCTTTGTGTCTTTGCATCCCCTCGCGTTATCCAATCGCGTTCATCTTAATGGTCACCGTTCAATCTGTAGGCGCAAAATACCAACGAATAAATCAAAAAATTAGTAGTTTTGTACTCTCCAAGTATAACCTTAGTCTGTAGGTAGCTATTGTGTGCAATCGGCTTCAACCAGATCCCATTACCGATGTTCTCATCGTGTCCATCACCCCTTGGGCTTTTTTGAGGATTGTCTTGTTTTGAGTGATCAAAGTAAGCAGCCAGAAATATGAAAAAGCAGCGATTTTTTAAGTCTTTTGACAACAGCGAACAGCAAAAACCAGAAATAGCACTCAGAACAATGGCAAAAACGGTCAGAATTCGCCGCGGGATTGATGCAGTATGTCTCGGCTGGGTGCATGAAAAGCGTTCCTCTGTGGTTTTGGCGATCGCTGTAGTATCTCTTACAGGAGTTATGGGGCATAAACTATACAATCAACCCCAGTTGGCAGTTGGTACTCCTGCACCCGAAACGATGAAAGCACCCTATACTGCTAGCATTGAGGATCAAGAAGAAACAGAAGCCCAACGCCAAGCCGCTAGTAGAAGTTCCGTTCCAGTGTTGATGGTGGATGTCCCAAGGACTGAAAGAATCAACAAAAATTTACAGCAACTTCTGGATGAAGGCAATAAAATTCGCACTATTGCCGGAGTTTTTCCTTTTTTTGATACAACAGTTTTGTCTGTTCCTACGCAGCATTATCTGCGCTCATGTTCTGCCTCGGAATGGAAAACGCTACTGATCACTTTAAAATATACTAGCCAAGACAAATCAGGCTTGTTATTGGACAGAAACAGAAGTAATCTCGGAAATAGACAGCCAGGTGGCATAGCACAAAAATTTCCCACGTCCCAATATCTGCCTTTATTTCCATCATCTACGGGTTTACCGATTTCAGAACACCAATCTTTGTCTCATCTGCTCAATTCAGGTAATCTACCTCTGTTTCTGTCTCCAATAGAGGAAAAACCCGTTAATATTTCCCAAAACACTGACTTTACTCAAGCAGTAGCGGAACTCAAAGCTTATCGCGCCACAACTTCAGAGCAAAACTTGGATTCACTCATAGTCCAAACCTCGCAAGTCCGCCAAGCATACACCCAAGCAAGAATCCAACTTTTACAGCCAGAGAAGGCCAATTTCAAGAAATTTTACAGCGAAACTGCCTTTCTGAAATTATCAGATAATGAATGGCTCCAAGCACAAACAGGAATTCGCCAGAGTGCGGAAAGGATTCTGACTCAAGGGATTCCCCCAGGATTACCCTCAAGTATTCTACTGAATGCGGTGAATTTACAAGTACAGGAATTTGTGCCAAAAAATGCTGAACCCTTGGTCAGCAAATTGTTGTTGTCTGTGCTGCAACCAAATCTCAAGAATGATGAAGAACAAACGAAACAACAAATACAGCAAGCATCAGATGATGTATCACCTGTGATGGTGGAGGTGCAGCAAGGAGAGCTGATTGTCACCAAGGGAGAGGATATTACTCAATGGCACTTTGATGTCTTGGAGCATTATCAATTAATTCGCCGGGAAAATAACTGGCTACAATTGACAAAATTAGCCAGTATTGTGACTGTGGCAATTGGCATTTTTGTTCTGGTGGGAAGACAAAGGTCGTGCAAATTGCGGCAGCGTGATTACCTGTTAATACTGCTGCTGACCCTCAGTACCCCAGGAGTGCTAGCCTTTGGCGTACCATATACGACTTGGAGCGCCCTTGGTTTATTGTTAGGTAGCTTCTATGCACCTGTTTTGGGTGTGACTGTTGTGGGACTGCTGCTGCTAATTCTACCCATGACCGTAGAAATCAGCATAATTACCCTTTTGGCTGGTGGGGCGGCGGGAATATTAGGCAGTAGTATGGCGCAAAAATTGCGATCGCGCGAAGAGTTGGCATTATTAGGTGTAGCGATCGCCTTAACTCAGGGTGGTATGTACCTAGTCATGAAGCTGCTCATCGGTGCAGCATTTGGCGGAGCTTGGTATGCTGTACTTCAAGGATCAGCATTATTTGCTTTATCTGGTTTAGCCTGGAGTATTATCGCCTTGGGCTTAAGTCCTTACCTGGAAAAAGTATTCGATTTAGTTACCCCCATTCGATTAGCTGAACTAGCCAATCCGAATCGCCCCTTATTAAAACGACTAGCCACTGAAACACCTGGTACTTTTCAGCATACTTTGTTAGTCGCCACTCTGGCTGAAGCTGCTGCCAAAGAATTGGGATGTAATGTAGAACTGGTCAGGGCTGGAACTTTGTATCATGATATCGGTAAAATGCACGACCCTCTGGGCTTTATTGAAAATCAAATGGGGGGGCCGAATAAACATGAAACAGAGATTAAAGATCCTTGGAAGAGTGCCGCAATTATCAAAAAGCACGTCACTGAGGGTTTGGTGATGGCGCAAAAGCACCTTTTACCCACAGCGATACAAGCTTTTATTCCTGAGCATCAAGGAACAATGTTGATTGCCTATTTCTATCACCAAGCACAACAAATGTCTCAGGAAAATCCCAATTTAATCCTAGATGACGCAGATTTTCGCTATGACGGCCCCATTCCCCAATCACGGGAAACCGGCATAGTCATGTTAGCAGACTCCTGCGAAGCGGCACTGCGATCGCTCAAAGATGCCACTCCAGAACAAGCCTTAACCATGCTGAATAATATTCTCCGTGCCAAATGGCAAGATAATCAAATGGCAGATTCAGGACTGACACGGCAAGAAATGTCAGAAATCAGCCAAATCTTTGTCGATGTTTGGCTGCAATTTCACCACAAGCGCATTGCTTATCCCAAATTAAAGGCAGCTAAGAATGGTCATTAGTCATTAGTCATTGGTCATTGGTCATTGGGAATTCATAATCCCCCCTGCACCTGTCTCTTA